>PWGE01000275.1 GCA_003554345.1 Candidatus Sumerlaeota bacterium
AGCGTTGGTAGTCGAGGTTTACTTGGAGAACATGGCCTGGCGTTGCTTTTGGAATTCCAGGACCAAAAAATTTTGTTCGATACTGGAGCTGGTTTAACACTGCTTCATAATGCCGAAGCTTTAGGTATAGAGCTTGGTGATTTAGATGCAGTGGTTTTAAGCCACGGACACCATGATCATACGGGGGGATTGGCTTCCCTGGCAGATAGAGTGGGATCTTTGCCGGTATACGCGCATCCGGAAGTTTTTAGGGCCAAGTATCGGAAGGATAATCCGGACAAATACCGTTACAATGGCATACCATGGAGTCGAGAAGAGTTGAAGCAAAGAGGATTAATTTTTCGTTTAAACCAGAGTTGGACCGAACTGGGGCCGGAAATATTACTCACCGGAGAGATACCGCGCCTTGAGCAACCTCAAGATGAAAACCACAAGTTTTATACCAAAACCGATGAAGGTTTCGTTAAAGACTATATAAACGATGACCAGGCGGTGATTATAAATGCGCCTGAAAAGGTAATAGTGGTGCTTGGCTGTGCCCATGCCGGATTGTTTAACACGCTGCAGTACGCTTTAAAGCTTACCGGTGCAAAATCAATCTATGCGATGCTGGGGGGTACACATTTGCTGCATTTTTCTTACTCCCGGCTCTACTCCATTTCTGAGCGTTTGCAGCATTTCGGACTGCAGGAACTTGCCCCTTGTCACTGTACCGGAAGGATTGCGCAATTTGCCCTTTACCAGGTTTTTGGCGAAAGTATGCTGGAGAACCGGGTAGGAAGTACCTTTACCCTTTAAATCTTGGGGAGGAGGAAGGGTTCTAACGAGTAATATTTAGAGATAAAAGGGGAGGGAGAACATTTTATGTGGACGGTACTACATCTGCTCATTTGTATACTGGCAGCGGTGGTCCTTTATGGCACGGGCCAGGCTTTATTGTTCTGGTTGGCGGTGGCGGCAGCTTTATCAATCATATTCTATGAGATTTCTATCTTTTGTATGGTAACTAACACTGCCAAAAGAAGGCATCGAAAAGAAGTAGAACAAATGCGCTTAGACAGGGTTTCGCAAGAGAAGTTCGATGCTTATAATGAGGGTGGGGTAGAGCTTAGAGCTGAAGATTATGAAGCTTTACCTAGATGGATACCATTCATCATGCTTATTGCGGCTGCTCTGGGTATTATACTATTGATTTCTGGTTTGATTATAAGGCTGACAGGGTGGTAATATTTAGACTGCGCAGATACAATTTTCCGTATATTAAGGCAGGAAAGACGATTTTTTTGGAGAACATGTGTAGGTGAAGAAATTTTTGTCTCCACCAGGGCTATTGACATAAAATGGTATTCCTAAAGTATTATAACCAGAGGCGATATTATGGAGCTCAATTTGGAGCAAAAAAAGCTTATCCAGGCTTCACCGGCAGGGCAGGGTCTGGTTAAAGGCGTTGCCGGATCAGGCAAAACTACGGTAGCGTTACACCGGGCCTTATTTCTACGTCGATACTATTGTTTAACCCCTCAGGATCGCCTGCTTCTGGTCACTTATAATAGGACCCTGATAAATTACTTGGCCCACCTCTATGACAAAATCGAAGAAGAATATAAGGATTATTACCAAAACATATTTTCTGATCAAGAAGACAAGGTAGAAATTCAGAACATTGACAGTATTATGTACCAGTACTGTATTGCTCAAAAAGGAAGGTTGGCATATAAGTTGCTTTTTGATAAAGATGTTGCTTCTTCTGTATTAAGTGAATGTATTGGAGAATTAAGTAAAAAATATGCACAGGCGCGTATCCTTGATGAGCGCAATGTATCTTTTTTAATGGATGAAATAATTTGGATCAAGGCTTGTCACTATCTGGAGATTGAAGAATATCAGGGCGCCGATCGCTTGGGTAGAAGTAGCCAGCAATCAAAAGACGGGCCACAAAAGTTACTCAAAAACTCCGAAACTCGTAAGGCTATTTTTGAATTAATGCAACTCTATGACCGTAAGCTCAAGGAGAAGGGGTATTTGGATTTTAGTAATATAAACATCATGGCATTGCACTATGCCAAAGAGAATAAGGAAAAAAATATAATCATATTATTGTAGACGAGGCTCAAGACTTGACCAGGGTTCAACTGGAGTTTATAAAGCAGCTTTACGATTATCGGCAAAATTCTAGTATTACCTTTATTGTAGATACAGCTCAAAGCATCTATCCCCACTCCTGGCTGGTAAAAGGTCGAAGTTTTACCACCATAGGGTTTGACATGACCGGTAAGAGTAACTCTCTTACTAAAAATTATCGCACTACGACGCAAATAGCCCAGGCAGCTTACAGTCTTATAGAAAATGATGAAAACATTATTGATGATGAAAACTATGTGCCTCCGTCACTAATGGATAGACAAGGGTATTATCCTGTGCTAAAGAGTTTTAGAACCCCACGTGAGGAGGCTATTTATGTTGCGGAGGAAATCAAAAGCCTTTTAGAACATAGTTATGCTTATGGTGGTATTGTAGTTATTGCACGCATGAGAAAACAGTTTAAGTTAATACAAGAAGTGTTTCATGAAAAAAATATTCCTGTTACAGTAATAACCAAGCAAGAAACTGATTTTGAAGGAGACACTGTTCGCTTGTTGACCATGCATGCTATAAAAGGGCTTGAGTTTCAGATTGTGTTTACTATTGGCCTTAAGCATAAGGTTATACCGTACGTCTCATATACTGACCAAGAGGACCAGGGCATACAAAAGTCCAATGAGAGAAAGCTTCTTTACGTAGGAATGACCCGGGCAAAAGAGCTACTCTATTTAAGCTATTCTGGAACACCTTCGGTTTTTGTGAAAGATATTAGCCCCGGATATTTACGTTTAAACACCCACAGCCGTGCTAAAGTTTTTTATCCTGTGCATTTGGAGGATTATCTCTACACCGATAAGATTCTGGACATTTATTCTTCAGAAGAAGAAACACGACAGTGGATATTGCAAGAGTTAATAAGTACCTATGGTTATCCTTTGGCCTTGATTGAAGTGGAATACAAAGTTAAAAATTTTTCCCAGGTAGGTTTTGTAGATATAGCAGTAATGATTAATCATAAAGGAAGCAAAGTCCCGTATATTATAATAGAAACTAAATCCCCTGGTAAAGGGATAAAAGAAGGTATGGACCAATTAAAAAGCTATATGAATAATTGTAATACGTGTCGCTACGGGGTGATTACTGACGGTAGCGAGTTTGTGGTGCTTAACCGTAACCTGGAACAAGTGGAAGATATACCACAATATCATCCATCCATGCAATCTTCTGGTGGGCGTGTATACGAGTACCGTGATCTAGTGAAACAATTTAATTGTAGGCTCATCAAAAACCCTGATTCACCTGGCCATATTGTGGTAGAAAGTAAAGATAACCGCTTAGAATACTTGGAACCTGATACCCGGAAATTTCCATGGTTTCATCATGTATCCGCGGGAGACCTTTCTCTTATGAATGAAAAAGCGGAGGGGTCTTTTATTCTTCCTGCGGAATGGTATGAGAGTAAAGGGACAATATTTCTGCTTAGGGTTCGCGGGGACAGTATGATAGATGCTGACATTTATGAAAACGATTTGGTAGTGGTGGAACAACGACAAGATGCTCAAAATCGTGATATAGTAGTAGTGGCCATAAATGAAGAAGCTACTTTGAAAAGATATGTTCTAATGGGTGATTCTGTTCTGCTTATACCCGAAAACGATAAGTACGAACCTATACAAATAAATACCGAGCAAGCTCGCGTAATGGGAGTAGTAATAGGAATGATTAAAAGGGTAGGAGAGTAGTTGTTATGCAGTGTCTACCCAGGTTCTGGAGGCGCATAATATTTTCGGAGGGGTTTTCATGAGCTCTAGAAACAAACGTAAGTATCCCCGGTATTTAGAGGCAGATGTGGAACGAGGTTTTATCTATGCTTATTACGAGTTGGTTTGCGGAATGAAGGTGTCTTTAAGCGGTCCCAGAGAGGGTCCCAAGGAATGCGTGGCGCTGGCAAGGAAGCCGGGCTTAATGGTGGGAATGGATTTTTCTACTCATTATGAGTCTGAATCCATGAAGTTTGGCACTTTGCTGAAGCGAGTTAGGCAAAAAGTGGAGGACTTGAGATATTGGTCCGCCTTTCAGGCTGACGTAAATAATACTAAAACCGAGCAGGTGCTATATGAAATTTGGTGTTTTATACCACCCAGCGAGCGGGTATGCGAGATGGTAGATAGGGCGCTAAAAGAAGATTTGCCGGTGAAACTGGTCTCCCTGGAAGAAGTTGGAGAGAGATTGCTTCAAACTGCTGCCGTGGAGCCAGAAGAGACAGATTCGATTTACCAAAACGCCTTTTTGTGGACCGTAAAGATGTTTCGTAATACGGGAGCTTTGGGAAAATACTCACTTTCTTCATCCTAATAGTAATTATGTCATAAATATTGGAGCCTTCTCCAGAATTTTATTGGAATCAAATACCTATACAGAGGGAATAATGAGTAAAAATAACAACTGTTTATTATGTAAAAAAATTTTTAAATTTGATATTTTATTTTGCTTATATCACCTTAATATTATATAATATATAAAGAACCAGGAAAGGAGTGATACAATTGAATGAAAAAGGCGATTTTGTAGCGGGCGTAATTGTAGGAACTTTAATAGGTGGGGTTGTTGCTGTTTTATTTGCCCCTGCCTCCGGCAAGGAAACTAGAGGACAGATAACAGAGAAAAGCAAAGAGGTTAAAGGCGTTGCAGAAGAGAAGGCTCGAGAAAAATCAGAAGCAGTTGCGAGTGCATCC
>PWGE01000013.1 GCA_003554345.1 Candidatus Sumerlaeota bacterium
CTATAGGTCCCGGTTTGGGAACAGGTTTGTGCGGCGGAGAAGGATGCGCCGCTACCGCACATAATACCCGCCAATCCGGATTGGTTTTGCGGACAATGTTGATCGGACAGGCTGTTTCGCAGTCGACTTCTATCTATTCTCTTGTGATAGCCCTGATTTTGATGATAATGCGCGCATGACAGATACAATGATAAAAAATATATAGTAAGGAGATTTATTATGGAAGAACTGGCAGATGTTATCATAAGTGCTTCTGCTTACCTGGGAGCAGGTATCGCCATGGGTTTTGGAGCCATTGGTCCCGGTATAGGACAGGGCTTTGCTGCAGGAAAAACCTGTGAATCCATTGGTAAAAACCCGGAATCAGCCGGTTTGTTGACAAGAACCATGTTGATTGGTCAGGCAGTGTCAGAATCAACCGGAATTTATTCACTCGTTATCGCGATCATTTTGATTTTTATGCAGGCATAACCAGCCTCTTTTTCCGGGAATTTATAGTTCGAGGGATTCAATAATATGAATGGCAAAAAAATGGGAAAAATTCTCTTGCTCCTGCTGTTAGTGACACTGGTCGGGTTTGCAGTGCCGCTGGTACAGGCCCAGGAAACAGGAGAAACAGCCGCTGAAGAAGGACAGGCATTTCAAAGAGAAGAAGGGGAAATTGTTGACCTGACGGGATGGAAGATATTCTGGAACTGGGTGAATTTCGGTATCCTGCTGTTTATCCTGCATCGTTTCCTGACCAAACCGGTGCTGGAGTTTCTGGATACCCGTAAGAAAGAAATACAGTCAAATCTGACGCAGTCGCAAGAAGCGCGTCAGGAGGCTGATAAAATTCTTGCCGAGTATCGCGATAAAATGGCTAATGCCCGTCGTGAAGCTATGGAAGTGATGGAAAAAGCGAAAAAACGGGGCGCTGAAAAAGAAAAGGAATTATATGCCGAAGCCAGGGAAAAAGCGCAGGAAATGCTGGAAGAAGCGAAAGGTGAGATTCGGGGCGAAGTGGAAAAGGCTCGCAAAGAACTGGTCTCTGAAGTGGGACAGCTCAGTGTGAAGATTGCTTCCTCTATCATTGAAAAAGAGATTGATGAACAGTTGAATGAAGAATATATTCAAAAACAAGTGGAAAAATTTGGAGATTCCCGGTGAGTGTGAGAATCCTTGCTGAACGCTATGCCATGGCCTTTGTGAATGTATGTAAGGATTTTCCCCGGCTCAGGGAATATATGGAGTTTGTCGATGAGTGGAGCGATTTTCTCAGGGAGACCCCAAAGGTGAGAAAGTTGCTCGAACATCCCATCACTCCCTTTCAGAAAAAAAGAAATATTGTCGAAAGACTGGAAAATTTTTCCCGGTATCCGGAAGAGGTTCAAAAATTTATCCTCTATCTTATTCAAAAGGAAAGAATTGATTGTTTTCCTTTTATTGTGGAAGCATTGCATAAATATATTGCTGAACAGGAAGATGTTATACGTGGAACCCTGCGGCTGGGAACGGAGCTCTCTCCTTCTGCCCAGGAAAAGGTGATAAAACACCTGGAAAAACAGCTGGGGAAAAAGTTGCAGGTGAAAGTGGAAACAGATCCTTCTCTGCTGGGCGGAATGGTTCTTCATACGGAAAATAAAATTCTGGATGCCAGTGTGAGAAATAATTTTAAAAAATTCCTTCAGCAACTTCAAAAAGGAGTATAATCCATGCGCATTAAGCCCGAAGAAATAACTTCAATTATACAAAAAGAGATTGAGCGTTTTGATAAGGATGTCGAAGTCTCTACCGTTGGACGGGTCACCGAAGTAGGAGACGGAATCGCCAGGGTCTATGGACTGGATGATGTGATGTACGGTGAGATGGTCGAGTTTGAAAATGGCGAGATGGGAATGGCGTTGAACCTTGAGAAAAGTACCATCGGCTGCGTCATCCTGGGAGAGGATGTCGGTATTCGTGAGGGTTTTCAGGTGAAAACCACCGGCCGTATCCTGCAGGTGCCTGTTGGTGAAAACCTGCTGGGTAGAGTGGTCGATACCCTTGGTAATCCTCTCGATGGAAAAGGGGATATAAAGGCTGAGTCCTACGACGTTTTAGAAAAGGTGGCGCCCGGCATCGTGAAAAGACAGCCGGTGAAAGAACCTCTTCAAAGCGGTTTGAAGGCTATCGACTCCATGGTTCCTATTGGGAGAGGTCAGCGTGAACTGATTATCGGAGACCGCCAGACCGGAAAAACTGCTCTCGCCGTAGATACCATTATTAACCAGATGGGAACCGATGTCAAATGTGTCTACGTGGCTATCGGACAAAAACAATCTACCATTGCCCAGGTGGTCCAGGTGCTCAAAGACCGGGGAGCGATGGATTATACAACGGTCATTTCCGCACCTGCCAGTGCGCCTTCTCCTCTGCAGTATCTTGCACCCTACAGCGGTTGTACAATGGGTGAGTATTTCCGGGATAAAGGTGAGCATGCGCTGGTCATTTATGATGACCTCTCCAAACATGCTAATGCCTATCGCGAAATATCGCTTCTTCTGAGACGGCCGCCCGGACGTGAAGCCTTTCCCGGCGACGTGTTTTATCTTCACTCCCGGCTCCTGGAAAGAGCGGCGAAACTCTCTGATGAAGAAGGGGGAGGCACTTTAACCGCTCTGCCTATCATTGAGACCCAGGCGGGAGATGTTTCGGCATATATTCCCACCAATGTCATTTCTATTACCGATGGTCAGATATATCTCGATACCGACCTGTTTTATTCGGGTGTTCGACCGGCTATTAATGTGGGACTGTCTGTCTCCCGTGTTGGTGGAGACGCCCAGGTAAAACCCATGAAGCAGGTTGCCGGCAGATTGCGTCTTGACCTGGCGCAGTATCGTGAAATCGAGGCATTTGCCCAGTTTGGAAGTGACCTCGATAAATCCCCCCTTGCCCAGCTGGCACGTGGTGAACGCCTGGTATCGGCGCTGAAGCAGGGACAGTACGCGCCCCTGACGGTTGAAAAACAGGTGCTGATCATATTTGCTGCGGTTAACGGCTATCTCGATGACATAGAACCGGATGAGGTTCCCCTCTTTGAAAATGAGTTTTTTGCCTACCTGGAAACCGACCATCCGGGGCTGGAAAAAGAACTGCGTAAAGCACCTGAGTTGACCGATAAATGGAGAGAAAAGCTTGACAAAGTGGTAAAAGAATTTGTGGAAATATTTCAAAACGCCCGAAAGCAAGATTGAGGTAAGAGGTACGTAAATCATGCCTTCAATGAAAGATATTAAAAGGCGTATAAAAAGCGTTCAGAACAGTGAACAGATTACGAAAGCTATGAAGATGGTGGCGGCTGCCAAGTTTCAGAAAACCCAGGTCCGCCTCTATCGTTTGAGGCAGTATGTGAACGGTTATCACGATTTGATGCAGGAAATAATCGATGATACCTATCCCACTCTCCATCCTGCTTTTAAGCCTCCCACGGGAAATAATATTCTTCTCGTTGTGGTGACCGCCAGCCGGGGATTGTGCGGTGGTTTTAATTCCAATATTCTGAAGAAAAGCCGCTCATTTCTGGAAGAAAATCAGGATAAAAATATTCGCGTGATTACCGTGGGCGATAAAGCCCGCCGCTTTTTTCAAAAGAAACACCCGGATGTTCTGCATGATTCATTTGATGATCTGGCTGATAATTATGCCATGGGCAATATGATGCCTGTTTTTCGGACGCTTTATGATTCGTTTCTTTCTGATGATATAGACTATGTAAAAATAGTCTATAATCAGTTTAAAAGCGCCATGGCGCAGGAAGAAGTGGTGCAGAATTTTCTTCCCATTGATTATATTGAGCCTCCTCGAGCGGAAAACGTGGTGTATGAGCATTATCCCACTTTTGAGTTGGTGGTGGACAACCTGGTGGAGGATTTTCTGAAAAGCACGCTTTACGGCTACCTCATGGAATCCACCACCGGCGAATTTGGCGCCCGTATGACCGCCATGTCCGCAGCTACCGATAATGCAGCGGAAATGATCGAAAATTTGACCCTGCAGTATAATCGTGCCCGTCAGGCTCAGATTACCAAGGAAATTTCTGAAATCGTCGGCGGGGCTGAAGCACTAAAATCTTAAAGAGGTGAAAGGTTAATATGTCCAGATTTTCTTACAAAACAGAAGGAAAAATAATGCAGGTTATTGGTCCTATCGTGGATATAGAATTTCCTGTGGATAAATTGCCCGATGTGATGAACTGCGTCATTGTGGATGATAAAAATCCCAATGATGAGCCATGTAAGGTCTACCTGGAAGTACAGCAGCATCTGGGAAATGATAATGTCCGTTGCGTGGCTTTTAATCAGACAGAAGGTCTGGCAAGAGGTATGAAGGCTTTTGAT
Organism: Candidatus Sumerlaeota bacterium; assembly: GCA_003554345.1. Lineage (GTDB taxonomy): Bacteria > Sumerlaeota > T1SED10-198M > T1SED10-198M > T1SED10-198M > T1SED10-198M. Next base: position 4,362 of record PWGE01000013.1, read on the forward strand.
ACCGGCGAACCGCTCAGCGTTCCCATTGGAGAAAAAACTCTGGGACGAATATTTAATGTGATCGGCGAACCGGTGGATGAAGGGGAACCGGTAGAAACCAAAGAATACGCTCCTATTCACAAGGATCCTCCGCCTTTTGAAGAACTTTCCACCGAAATGGAAATACTGGAAACCGGTATCAAGGTTATTGCCCTGCTGGCGCCCTATACCAAGGGGGGAAAGACAGGCCTTTTTGGAGGAGCCGGCGTTGGAAAGACTGTTCTCATCATGGAACTGATACGTAATATTGCCACCGAACATGAAGGAAAAGCGGTTTTTGCGGGTGTGGGAGAAAGAACCCGTGAAGGAAATGATTTGTGGCTGGAAATGAAGGAATCCGGCGTAATTGATAATACCGTCCTGGTATACGGACAGATGAATGAACCCCCGGGAGCGCGTCAG
>PWGE01000076.1 GCA_003554345.1 Candidatus Sumerlaeota bacterium
ATCATAGAGATCTCCTGTTACAACAGGTGTTTTGTCGATAATAAGAGAAAGCTCACTATCCCCGGGCTCCACTATTTTCTGGGAAAAAACCTGGAGACCTTCATGAAAAAAGAGCATATGTGATTTTTCGTTATTTAAGGGCAGGGTGAAAACCCCTTCCTCATCTGTCGTGGTTTGCGCAATAGAAGAGTCATTTCCAGGATGAAGATATCTGTGATACTCAAAAGCAGTGATAGTGATATCGTCGAGGGGTTCTTCATCAGGGGTAAGGAGTTGACCTTCGACTGCAAAAAGAGAGATGGGCGAAAAAACAATAAGTACAACCACTAACCATAATAGAAGAGGGGTCATAAAATGAAAAGAAAATGCTCTTTTAACAGCTATTTTTCTCCTATACATTGCAGAACGATTTCTCTCTGTCGCTCTTTATTATCAAAATCAATTAAAATGATCTGCTGCCAGGTACCTAATAAGAGCCTGGAATCATTAAAGGGAAAGGTAACCGAGGGTTTCAAAAGAGAGGCTCGAACATGAGAAAAGCCATTCCCGTCATTCCAGGTTTCATGATGATAATAATCATCAGATTGGGGAATGATGCGGTCAAAGAACGCCTGGAGATCCTTTACCAGGCCGGGTTCGTATTCAACGGTGGTAATTCCCGCTGTAGCACCGTTAGCGAAAACAAGCACCTGTCCTTCCACAAAGTTGTGTTTTCTTATGAATGTCTGGACATCTTCTGTGATATCAATAATATCACAAAATCCCTTCGTGTTGTAAGTAACTGAACCGGTTTCAATGTTTACCATAGTTTCCAGAACTCCCAAAATCTTCGTATTTCCACTTCCCGAAAAATCTTCTGTAACTTTTCCCTCTGTAAACGCCTTTTTTCGCGGGCAGTAGAACGCGAGTCATCTTCAAAGACAATGGCTTCTTCCAGATCTGTAAATATATAGCGGTCCGGCGGTTGATGACAGGCTGTATAATAACCTGTTATTTCATCTGCTGTCTGACGGGGGTCTCGATAATTAAGCTGTAACTGGTACTTTATTTCCATAGGAAATTCCCTGAGATAGCGCCGGTAGTTTCTGTATTGTTCCATTGAAATAAATGTCTCGTCAAATACCGAATATCCAAAAAGTTTTTTATTTAGCCAGGTATGAGGATCATAAAAAGGGGTTGAGGTTTCACTGAAAGTTAAGTGGAGTCCTCTCTTTACCTCGTCAGGATAAGTTTTCTGTAGTTTTTCCAGGAATTCGTTAAGGGACTCATGCCTCCATTGTTTCCATTTTTCCTCGTGATCTTCTGAATCAACAAAATCGAAGTAATTGGGATCAATACCCGTCAGTGAAAAGAACTGCCCGGAACAGCTCTCGCAATAACAACTATCATATTCACCTTCTACCGGCAAATAGTAATCTTCTAAAACAATACCGTCAAACCGGATAGAATCCTTCAGAAATTCGTTGTATTCAATGATTTTATCCTGATTGTCAGGATTAAGAGGACAGAGATAGTAAGCCCCTTCCACTTCAAAATACGTTCGCCCCATCTGACTGGCAACCAGAGCTTCCCTGTTTTCATTGATGAATAATTGCCAGGCTGGATTAATCTTTAAAGGAGAATAAATAAGATGAACGGATATTTCATTATCCTGCACAGTACTGAAGACTTCATTCCACTTTTCCAGAGAGAGTGCTTGTTGATTCTCGGGGTAAAGAGGGACATCTTCTATCACACTTCCTTTTCTGTCGATAAGGGGAAGATAAAGGGCATTAATTGAAAACTTATCGGCAAATTCCAGAATGTCTTCTTTATACTCTGCAACAAGAAATGGTGATATTTTCATCCCCCTATTTTCGCTCAGATAAGGAAATTGTTCCCAGTAAATCCACTCTAAATCATCCCGGGTCTGCCTGACCAGTCGTTCATTAAGTTTTCCTTCTTCTTCTAAACCTTCCTGAAGGGTCTGAAGCCTGTTTTCTGTTCGCTCAAAACGCTGCTCCAGGTCATCTGAATGGTGGAAAAAAGCATCGTAACTTCTTTCATTATAAAGATTGAATTCATCTTCCAGAAGAAATAGACGGCTTTTGTCAGAATAGCTGGCTTCGATTACTCTGTCGTCAAAATCAACCTCTACTTCCATTCCTGTGGTCAGGTTTTCCAGTATCCATAAGCGAGCCTGACCATGCCCTGACAAGACCAGCCCATCGTCAGGTATGGGGGAATCATTTCCCCCGATATGTTGAATAATACCATCCTGAACAATTGCCTCTACTCCCCAGATATTTGTACCCGTTCTATTTCCATAATCCGGCAGGTAAATAACCAGCTCATTTGGTCCACGACCAGCCGGAGCGCCAGGTTTTTCTTCAGGATTGACTTCATGAAAATTAGAAGTGACAATTTTATGGGTGACCTGATAAGGACCAATAGCCAGAAAGAAACAGGTGGCTATGGCAACAGTCAGTAATAACAGACTTCTTTTCATTTCTTCACTCTCCCGGTTACTCAGTAATTTATTGGTTTATTATAAAATGTCTGATCAGTTAAAGTGTTTCGGGTAATCGGAGATACCGTTTATTCTTCTTTGTCGGAATCAGTTTCGTCTTCCTGTGACTCCTCTTCATAATCATCACTCTCAATGTCGCCTTCACTTTCCTCTTCGTCTGTTTCAGAAGTGACAACCACATCCTGTGCTTTTTCACGACGTAATTTTCTCTGGTACAGGGAGTACAGTAAAAGAAGAATAATTACAATCAGAAGAAGGATAAGGCTTACTTGAATGGACGTTTTGGTAAGAGGAGTCTCTTCTACTTCTTCAGAAACAGTAACTCTGTAGGAAAGTTCTTCCTGTTGCCGGCGCAATTTTCTTGTTTCCTCTCGTAGCTCGCTTATTTCTTCCCTGAGTGTTGATTGTTCTCGTTGCAACTGCTCAATTTCCCTCTGCAGTTCTTCCTCAACTCTTGGCTCAGGAGGTCTCTCACAACTGGTGACCGTGAAGAAAAGCAGGCAACCAATACTCAAAATAATTAAAAAAGACAGGGCGCTACGAGTCCTTTTTTTTACATTCATCATGAATCCTCCTTATTTAGATAAGCTTTCCAGTTTATATTTTTTTATTCTATCCGAAAGGGTTAATCTGTTTATACCCAGATACTTTGCACTCCGGCTTTTATTCCAGTCAAACATTTCTAGTGTTTTGAGGATAATATCTTTTTCCACGGTACTGATTATCTGCCTGAGCTTCTGGGGTTCTTGAGGCGAAATTTTTTGAAAAAGGCATTCTGTTGTTTCTGCGGGTTCCTTTTGTCTGCTTGATGTCGTTTCGCGAGGGATGGCGGAAGCAGAATAGAATTCTGGTTTTTTTAAAGAATCCACCGTTAGAAATCGCCCCCTTTCAAATATAATGCCGTATTCTATGCAATTTTCAAGCTCACGAACATTTCCAGGCCATCTGTAACCGGTAAGGATTTTCATTGCCTGGGGTTCAATCCCCTCAATGTCTTTTTCATAGTGTCTGGCAAATCTTTTTATAAAATAGTCTGTAAGTACAGGTATATCTTCTTTTCTTTCCCGTAAAGGGGGTATAAAAACAGGCACGACATTCAACCGGTAAAACAGGTCTTCCCGAAATGTGTTGTTTTTCACCATTTCTTCTAAATTGTGGTTCGTAGCAGCTATGATACGTACATCTACCGTTATGGTTTTATCAGAACCAACAGGCTCGAAACTTTTTTCCTGTAAAACTCTCAAAAGTTTGACCTGCATCAGAGGGGAAGTGTTACCAATTTCATCCAGAAAAATGGTGCCCCCATCAGCTGTCAGGAATTTTCCATCCCGATTTTTTACAGCTCCGGTAAAAGCGCCCTTTACGTAACCAAATAGTTCTGATTCCAGGAGTGAATCAGGCAGAGCTCCACAGTTTATTTTAACGAAGGGATTTTCGCAACGGGGACTGTTATAATGTATAGCATGGGCAAAAAGCTCTTTACCGGTACCACTTTCGCCCCTTAAAAGGACGGTGGCATTTGTTTCAGCCACCTGCTCGAGCTGCTCCAGAATAATTTTAATTTGTGGACTGGCAGCAAGTATGTTTTTTAACCCGAATCGTTTGTGAAGCTGATTCTTTAACTGGCGGTTTTCCAGCAGGAGTCGTTTTTTTTCCCTGGAAAAGAGAAGATGTATGTAAACTGATTTGGCAATGGTGGCTGAAACAAGCTCCATAAACTCTTTGTCGCTTTCATATATCTGCCTGTTGCGATATTCTTTGGTGATACTCAGGGTACCTCTTACCTGGTTACTGATAAGGAGAGGTACACAGATAAAGCAATATTGACGATCGTGTTCCAGGCGTCCCAGGTATCCGGTTTTACCCAAAAAGGAAGGCTCGTTGTGTATATCCTTCACCCCCACTGCTTTACCCTGTTGAGCCACCATTCCTGTGATACCTTCTCCCAGTTTATAAGATCCTTTATCAGCTTCTGACTCTTTTAATCCCCAGGCCACTTCTATGGAAAGGTCGGCTTCTTTCTCGGATAATAAGGATAATATGCCGATTTTAATATCCATCTGCCGGGCAAGTCGTTCCATAACCTTATGAAAAAGAATCTTCAGGTCAAAACCTTCTGTTAAAATATGTCCAATCTCTATGAGAGTTTCACGGTATTGATGTGATTGCTTTAAAGAATGATAGAGAGAGGCATGCTGGATGATGGGAGCAGACATTTTGCCAATAAGATCAAAATTATCCAGCACTTCTGATGAAAAGGCATCAGCCTGTGTACTG
>PWGE01000136.1 GCA_003554345.1 Candidatus Sumerlaeota bacterium
AGGATTACAGGAATTGTTAAATCTTCTGAAAGGGCATTGAAAAGGGTATAGTGTGCCGTAATACGGGCTTGTCTCTTATCCTGTTCATCAACTTTAAATATCAATTCTTTATGAGTTAAGGCAAGGCTAGAAACAGATGTCGGGGAAGCACTAAAAGCCGGGTACGATTTTTCGTACATCGGAAGAGCGGCATACCCGGCTGATAAAATAATAAGCCAGGTAAAAAGGGCGGCAATGAATGCTTTTTTGGTCAATCGATCATCCCCTTTTCTAAAAGGCAGTTCCCTTTATATTTTTACTTATAAATATTTTGTGATCACTCCGGGGGTAATTTTCCGTTCTTGTCTTATAACCTGATATGACTGCTTCTTTGCCTGACTACTATATGCCCAACTTTTTCAAGAGCTTTAATGCAGTCCCTACCAGAAACTACAGGTAGCTTAGAAGTCATCTCTCTAACACCACATTGCCAAAAAGGATAATCCCGAAGACTTTAACAGGGTTTTATTTCCTTTTCTTCTTACTGCTGCCAATACTGATTGAATTGTGCTTCATCTACACGTTGATATACATATGGGGGGTAATCCGGAAAATCTTCTTCTACCATAGAGATGGTATTCTCATCAGGAAAAGATATTGTGGCAAAACTAAACCACTCCTGAGCGTATTCATCAAATAAATCTAGCATTAAGTTTCGATCTTTCTCTGATATTCGATATGATCTTGTGTCTCTCAGTATATCAAGCCCGTAATCCTCATCGTCAATGATGCTCATATTCAAAATAGTGCCGTCAGGCAAAAACTTCAGGTACACATCCTCAGAATAACTGCCGCTGTGCCAAGCACCAATAATAGAGGTTTCAGGGTTAAAGGGTGTTTCATGCTCAGTAATTGGTTCTTTTTCATCCGGTATCGGCAAATCATTTTCAGGTATTATGCCGGGCTGCTGCTGGGAGTTGTTTAGGTTATTCAGCTTGGCTTCATTAACATCGGTAATATTTCTTGTGCTGACTATATAAAATATGCTCGAACCCAAAATAAGTATTAGTATAGCCGCAAAGACAGCAAAGAGTTTTTTTCCCTTTCCCGGCAACGGTGGTGGCTGCAAAAAAGCTTTATCGGTTCGGTCAGGGGGCGGGGGAGGCGCATCAAACAAACCTTCTATATTATCCGCACGTGTCCATTTGTTAATGTTGTTGCCAATTATATAATCTTTCGGCATTAGCATTCTATTTTCTGCCATTTTATGAAGCTCCGCCAGTGTAAATGGCCCCTCTCTAGTCCCGTCCCTATCCACATACCATTCTTTATTCAAAGCACCACATCCTCTCACCTGAGTTGAGCTTAATCAATTTTCTTCGCTTCCCACTTTCCACTAAGAATTAAACCAACCCCCTCAATATAGTGTTGGAATCGTCCTTCAAATTGGTTATTTTCATGAATATAGCTTCCGGAGTAGTTGAATGTAATTAATCCGTCCGGGTCTTGCAAATCGAATTTTATATTATCTTCCTCGGTAAAAACACTTGATTCAAGAGGAATGTTATCAGCATATACTTGCAGTATCCCCTGTTCATTTTTCCGAATTGAAAAATTCCCTTTCAATATGGCGCCTAAGTCACGGCTAGCAGTATACGTTCTACCCTCGAACTCAAAATCTTCCTGATAATGAATCTTGTCAACCGTTGATGTTAATAAATAGTCGCCCGTAATATCTGCCATTTCAGGTTCGCAGGTCACCCGTTCAGTCACAGTAAAATCAATGTTAAGTTTCCTACATCGGGGGCTTGTATTAGTCACCAGCACTAATGCTTGGTGTGAGCGGCGGGACGCGACCAGAGGTTCTAAACTGTTAAGGTTGATCCTGCTTGCCTCCCCTTCCAGCAGCTTCGCCGGATTGACGTCCAGCTCTATCAGGTTTATTATCCCGTATGTGTTGCAGGAGGTTAGAGTTAATGCCATGTCCTGGCAAGCTTCTGGAGGGAGGGTAGTATCAAGTTCAAGAAATATTCCACGGGCACCGTAACCCGGAATTTCTAATGCTTGTCTGTGGGTAATGCTACCTTCTTTTAACCCGGAATCCAGATTTAAGGTAACCACTGGCGTAGGATATTCTAATCTCGGACTTGAGTCAAAAATAATGCTTGGGTGGCCAAAGGCTGGATTAGGAAGCACACCAGTAGTAAGCTCTACATAAAAATCATTAATCCATCCCGGGATCCCTGGTCGGATATCCTCTAATATGGCCAGGTCGTTAGGATATTGGTTAAGGTAAATCTTATCCAAAACGGAAGCTAACTGGCTGCTATCCTCTGGTTCCCTGACAAGATAACGCAGGTAAGGCCAGCTTCCATAACCGTGATGATCATTATCTCGGCGACTGTGGTTAATGGGACCATCCAATATAAAGAGTCGATGAGGATTAAGGGCATGCTCCCTATATTGATTTGGCTGCCAAATTACTTTATTTTCCGGGAACCAGGCAAACTCTTCGGACCATATGGCCATCATTTCGCAAAACCATTGGTCTGTTGTTGGTATAACCCCATGTAAAAATTGAATTAAATGGCAGTACTCGTGCATGATGGTGGTCCATAATTGCGCACTTCCTTCACGAACCAGTTTAGCGTTTAATTCCAAATGAGCATCATTTAAACCCCAGTTCATGACAAAAAAACCATCGGCCTTCCCCAACCACCACTCTTCTATTTCCCCGTAATCTTTGATATAAACATCAAGGGGCCAGTCTCCGGCTTTATAGATTAACCCATCCTGATGTCTTCCCCAATCGTCTCTAAAACCGTTACTTTTAAAAAAATTATAGCTATACTCTAAGGCTTGGGTTATTTGCGTAATGTCAGCTGTGCTGATATCACCGGGAGCAATTATGTTGAACCGGTTCTGGGCAGCGACTGCCGATTGCTGGTTAGTTATTACCGCTGCCAGAATTGGTGTGTCTGTTCTGTCTACAGCCTCTTCCTGGGCCGAAGCTACTCTGGTAAATAAAGGAGCTGAAAAGCTTTCAGGAGGCTCTGGTGAAGTATAAGCGTCTGCGTGGGGGGGGATAGTAAAAGAAACGGTTTCACCGTTTATATCAGCCGCATGATAGCTAAAGGATAGATCCCAGCGGTCACCGCTAAAAAAGTACCCCGTCCTGCCCAAAGTTGCGTAGGTTTCACCAGCTAGCGTAGCGGTGGTTTTTATCTTTACTCCCAGGGGCTTATAAGTTTGCTCGAGACCGGTTATTTCATAAAGGTCACTGGCCTGATTAGGCCCCGCAATATCTGGCTGTTCATTGACGGCAATGATAATTTCGGCCTCTTGAGCCAAAGCCCCTGCAGGTATTTCCAGGCGAATTTCGTTGTCCTTGGAGTGCAGCACACCGCCTTCGGGGCCAACAGTGCTTCGTATCAACTCATTAAAACCTTCTTGTGCAATAAATTTAGATTGATTATTTGTAGTATTAAGTAAAAAGCCTCCGGCAGCTATCGCTAAGAGGGCAATTGAAATCAGAACAACTGCTTTTAATCCTTTAAACTTTCCTTTCCGTACATTTTCTTTTTTAAAACCATCTTTAAAAATTAATCCATCTACCTGTGCAGCAGTAATCCACTCCTCGGCTTCTGCATCCCATATATGATCTGTCGGCATAATCCTGCCCTCTATAGAAAAGGAGACTAACTGTTCTTTTGTATATGGGCCATAATACTTGTCCTGTATAAACAGGTACCAACGTTTACTCATTGATGCAAAACTCATCTCAAATGCAACCCCCTTTATATTTTTACTATCGGCAGATATTGGTTAAAATATATCATAGAATTCTTCAAAAAAAATCACCCCGGGGGTGATTTGGGTAAAAAAACTGACTAATAATCCAATTGTTAAAATTATACTCCCATTAGAGGTAATTAGTTGTTAAGGGAATTTGACTGGATATCATACAAAAATTAGTTTATTATTAGGTTAAATCCCATGAAAAGGAGATGAGGAGAAATGAAGGTAAATAAAGGCAACTTGCTCAATGATGATGGAAAAGTTTCTTTAAGGGTGACCGCCTTTATAATCATTGCTCTGGCCCTGGTCCTGCTAGCTTTCTATTATCTTCCTTCTATCCAGGATACAGCCCTCCCGGATCCTGAACCGACTCCCACAGAACCTATAGAAAAGGAGGAGCTTGAGGAAATAGGAGTCGAGCTGATAGCAGAGGGTTTTACCTCACCGGTAGCTTATGTTTCTCCTGAAGACGAAACAGGAAGGATGTTTTTAGTTGACCAGGCAGGCTTGGTATGGATAGTGGATGAAGAAGGGAGGGTCCTGGAAGAAAGGTTCCTGGATATCCAGGAGGAATTGGTGGATTTGACCCCTGACTTTGATGAGAGGGGATTATTGGGATTGGCTTTCCATCCTAACTTTGAAGGAAATGGACGTTTCTTTGTTCATTATAGTGGGCCTTTGAGGGAAGGCGCACCGGAAGATTGGGATCATACCGGCGTAATAGCAGAGTTTGAAGTCAGGGATGATGACCCTAATATGGCGGATCGGGAATCTAAAAGGATTATTCTTGAAATTGACCAGCCCCAGTTTAATCATAACGGGGGACAAATTGCTTTTGGGCCCGACGGTTATTTATATATTACCCTGGGAGATGGAGGGGGAGCAAATGACGTTGGGCTGGGACATCCTGAGATAGGGAATGGACAGGATACCTCCACCCTCCTGGGAAGTATACTGAGAATAGATGTTGATGAGGGTGATCCTTATTCTATCCCTG
>PWGE01000187.1 GCA_003554345.1 Candidatus Sumerlaeota bacterium
AAGCCTGGCAAAAAACGTATCACCTTGACTGAAGACGCCTTCTTTGAATCTCTTGAGGAGTCAATGGGACGGAAAAACACAGAACGGGTTTGGCAGTTTCTTGAAGAGTTAAGGAAAATAGGCATTGAACCTGAGTTTAAGTCAAGAGCGGTGATGTTGAAAGTTCCCGACCCTGAAGGAGAATATCCTTCGGCGTGTCTGCTGGCAATTGAAAAAATGGGACGTGTGTATAACCAAACTCATGGATGGTCTCAAGTCCTGAGATGGGGGTTGGATGAAGATAAAACAGACTGGATTATAGGTGATTACTGGCGTAAGTTGCATACTATTGACCGGCGTTTCTCTGTTAAGGGGATCAGTCATGTTGAAAAATCAAAACATCTTCCCTTTGAAGAAGTTATAGATAAACTTGATGAAATACGGGATGCTATGCAGGAGGTTGTAACCAGGATCAGGCAGGTGTATGAAGGCAAGGCATAAATAATGAAACGGGGCAACTGATTCACCTGAAGGAATGGGCATGGCAAAGAGAGAAATATGAGCCACTATTTCATCAGAAAATGATGTTCGCCCCCCCCCTTTTTTCTGTTATCTTTCCCTTTCTATTTTTATATGATATAATTTAACTAATCAGGGTTTGCGATTATCTCTTACCGGCTGACTTTTTCCGGGATTGGAATAACAGATTAACTCTAACTGCGGCACTTTCTCTCTTCTCTTTCAGATACACTTTCTCCCCTTTTTACGACGTATCCCGGATAAGGCAGGTTAGTGAGAATTTAAAGAGTTTTGCAAAGAGATTGTCCTCTATGCCTGAGAACATATGACCGGACAATCTCATCAACCCTGTTTTAATTTGCAGAAAAGGAGTGAAACAATGAAAAAGTTACATATAGGGGGTTTACATATTCAGACCCCGATAATTCAGGGAGGTATGGGTGTAGGGGTTTCTCTCTCCGGTCTTGCCTCGGCCGTAGCCAATCAGGGTGGGGTTGGTGTTATTGCCTCTGCCGGGATTGGCATGATGGAACCTGATAGCCATTCCAACTTTTTGGAAGCCAGCAAGCGGGCATTGAGAAGAGAAATCAGAAAAGCCCGTGAAAAGACGGAAGGCGTTCTTGGAGTAAATATTATGGTGGCTCTTACGAATTTTGCGGATATGGTGAAGGTGGCTATCGAAGAAGGAATAGATGTGATATTTTCAGGTGGCGGCCTTCCGCTTAATTTGCCTCAATACCCTGGAAAAAATGATAAAACAAGGTTGGTTCCCATCGTGTCATCGGCAAGGGCTGCAAAAATTCTGTGCCGCAAATGGCAGAAAAATTACAACTATATTCCGGATGCTATTGTTGTGGAAGGACCCCTCGCAGGAGGACACCTTGGTTTTAAAAAGGAGCACCTTGCTGACGAGGCGTATAGCCTGGATAACCTGTTAGAAGCTGTCCTGGAGGAAACGGGTAAAATTGAAAAAAAGTATCAGTGTTCTATACCGGTCATTGCCGGGGGTGGTATTTATTCGGGCAGTGAAATCTGCCATTATCTTGGCAAAGGTGCAGCCGGAGTCCAGATGGCGACACGATTTGTTACCACTCATGAATGTGATGCTGATTATAGTTTTAAAAAAATGTATCTGGATTCTAAAGAAGAGGATATGGTGATTATAGATAGTCCTGTGGGTATGCCGGGCAGAGCTATAAAGAATGAGTTTGTTGCCCAGTTGATGGATGGTAAAAGGAAACCTTTTAACTGTCCCTATCATTGTATTATAAGCTGTGACTACAAGAATAGCCCGTACTGCATTGCTTTGAGTTTACTCAATGCCCGAAAAGGAAATATGAAACATGGATTTGCCTTCGCCGGCAATAATGCACCTCGCTCCACAACCCTTATGTCTGTAAAAGAAGTGATAGACCTCCTGAAAAGTCAGTTCAGGGAAGCGGTGGGGTGTGCAGATAATATGGTAAGAACGTGAGATGTATCTTTCTCCGGAACTCATGATACGTGTAGAGTCAAAACCCCGGGAAAGAAAGAAGACATTCGAAAAAAAGAAGATCTTACAGGATGAACACAGGATAAAAAACGAACAGAATAAGAAACCAGAAAATATGCATCGATGGACAGGATTTGCAGGATAAAGAAACCGGAAAAAGAATGAATGCACCTGGAAAACAGAGATATGCAACAAGATGAACAGCGTGGAGAAGATAAGAGAATAAAGAATGTATCACGCGGAGCTCGCAAAGCCCGCAAAGTAATACCTTGTAAGAAAATATTAAAGAAGATTGCAAATCCGCCAGAGTGAACTTGCAGGAAGACAGAAAATCAGCCCCGGAAAAAGAAGATGTAACAAGGGTATATATGATGGAATAGGATACCGGAATAAGATAAAAGAGAAACAGACTCCGGAAAACAAAATATTATCTTTATTTCGCGTTCTTTTTCGTGCTTTTAGTGGTATATTCTTCTCTGAAAATAGACTCTTAAAATACACTGTACTTTAATAAAAAACCTGGACCTTACTATTGGCTTGCTGCTTTCCCGGAAGCGCCGATCCCCGACTTACAGTCCGCCTATGGCGGTCTGAAAGTCCGCCTCTGGCGGGTTCATGATTGGTGGCGCCAACTCTGAGTTGGCGTGAACACTCCTCTGAAAATAAAACCTTTTTGAGACGCAAAATATTGCGTCTCTACATCGAGATAATTTGACGTTTCTTTCACGATGTTTTGTCATGGTCTTTCTGAAAGTCCGCCTCTGGCGGATTTGCGAGCTTTTTTTGCCCTGGCGTGCTTGTCCGGATTCTGTGTGTTTTTTGACTTCTGAAAGTTCACTCTGGAGAATTTGCGACCTTGCGGGCTCTCTCCTTTGCATGAAGCATTCTAATTTCTGAAGTTTATTACTCTTCATCTGGTCCTCTTTTCCAAAAGTTTTTTTCTTCCTGAAAGTTCACTCTGGCGGATTTGCGTACTTTTTATCTTTTGCGATCTTAACTGATTCTTGGTCTTCTTTGCGGCTTTGCGGGCTTTGCGTGATACTTTCTCTTTCTGGATTTTTTTATTTTCATCATTGGTGGCGTTAGCACTCGTGCTGACATGAATAACTCCTCTGAAAATAAAACCTTTTTGAGACGCAAAATATTCTGTCTGTGTTTAACATGAGAAGTTTAATTATAATAGTTTGTTTGTATAATATTTAAAACCATAAAATAGGAGGAAGCTGTGATAGAAAAAGGTTTTACTTTGATTGAGCTTTTAATTGTGGTGGCTATTATTGCCATTCTTGCGGCAATTGCCATACCAAACTTTTTACAGGCACAGACCAGGGCAAAGGTAAGCAGGTCTCAGTCGGATATGAGAAGCATTGCTACCGGGCTGGAATCTTACTTTGTAGACTGGAATCAGTACCCTCCAGATAATACTGCGTACCAGCTTCATGATTTAGTCCAGTATCATCATTATCTTCCCAGGCTGGTACACTTAACCACTCCTACTGCATATCTGTCAGGGGTGCCCTCTGATCCCCTGGCTCAACCCAATCAGACCAGTGAAAGATTCAGGCGCCCTTATACCAGGGTGGACAGTGACGAATTAGAACCGATTTTAGCCTATGACTTTGCTCATAAACACCGTGATGAGCAGGCTCAGTATGAATTTATTGCCTCTCATAGCCTGCAACAGCCGGGAGCCGGGGCTCAATTACAATGGCTTCTCAGAGGAAGTGGTCCCGATGGCAGGTCGGCATACCTTGGTTCGGAAGAATGCATTGTATATGACCCGACCAATGGAACTACAAGTCAAGGCGAAATTATCCGTTCAAACCTCAGCCAGCATTAATTTGCTGCGTAAAGAATACTGATGAAAAGTTGCTCATACGGGAGTCTGTGGTAGATAACATCGCTGTTTGACAGAAGTATGAGGAGAAGTCGTTTTTTTAAATGGGAGTTATTCTCGCCAAGGGCTGATGCTACCAATCATGAAAATAAAATTCAAAAAAGAAAGTATCATGCAAAGTCGCAAAGTCATACCACGGAGAAGAAATAGAAGGTAAAGACCGCAAAGGTTAAGAAAGAACACAAAGCAGAGGAATGTTTTTTGAAAAAGAGAGAACCCAGAAAAGAGTGCATCACACGGAGTCGCAAAGAGGTAAATCCGACAGAGTGAATTTCAGAATAAGATGCCGATTCCGCCAGAGTGAACTGTAAGTCGGAGATCGGTGCTCTCAGGAAGAGTGCATATTTAACTCATGGCTCTCTTTTTTTCACATTGTTTTTCCTCAAAATCTTTCTCTTATGATTTTTTCTGAGGTCTTTATCCTCTTCATCCTCTCTACTCTATCAAATATTCTGTATTCTTAATCTTTTTGTTCTTATCCTGTTTCATCCTGTAAATCCTGTTTCATCTTTTCTTTTCTGAATATTTTCTTTTTTTTCCGGGTTCTATTTTCAGAGGAGGATGTTAATGATGCTGGTAGCAACTTTTTGAATAAGCGGGATAGTTTGGTATATTTATTTTAAACAATTTGCAAGGAATAAACACTTTATGAAAAAACAAATTATAGTTACCGGGTGCCTTATCTTTTTTGCCCTTTTCACAATTCCCCTTTTTGCTGATGAAGAGATTACTTTTGAAGATGATCAGCTGGAAAATGCCATTCGTGATGTTTTAGAAATACCTGATGACCCTATCTATGTTTCTGATGTGGAGGATATCGAAGAGCTCGACCTTCGTGAACGGGATATTGAGTTCCTGGGCGGGATGGAACATTTTTCCT
>PWGE01000109.1 GCA_003554345.1 Candidatus Sumerlaeota bacterium
AGAGTGATACTTTGAAGCAAAGGTGCCGGCTAAGCTGAGAGTATGTCCCCGGCCCCGAAAATTCTCTTCACGAAGACGTATCTGTCCGAATACACCTATATCTTCACCATATCCTGCACTTAACATTAAATGCCCTGTAGCCTTTTCATCCAATTCTATCTGAATATCTCTTTTATCCGGTTCCTCGGGCACTTCTTCTCCTAATGCGCCGGGCAAAGTTTGCGCAAAGTAGGGGACTGTTTCCTGTTGAAAAGGAGTGGGCTCTCCTCTAAGCTGTACCCTTTCAAAAAGGTTGGAATTCATGAGGTTGTAATATCCCCGTTCTACCTGATGCTTCTTATAAATGTCCCCTTCCTGGACCCGAAAGTACTTGCGAATAATATCTTCTTCTACAGGAGGTGAAATGATCAGGGACAGTTTTTCCCAGAATCCCAGATCATCCAGGTCGAGAGGTGGGCGAATAATCTGAATGTCACTGACTTCGTGTCTTATGCCTTCATCAATATGGACAACAAGGTCGACCTTATTATCATTGCGAATAAAATCAGTCTCTACTTCGGTATCAAGAAAACCTTCGTTAGCGTAAAGATTAAAAATACGTGAAGCATCTTGCCGATACCACAGAGAATAAGAAAAAGTCTCCTGCTGGAGCTGTTGTAGCTGATTTTGCACTTCGCTATCTGTAAAAAGAGTATTACCATAAATTTTCAAATCATCCCAGTAATAATGGTCTCCCTCTCTGATATGAAAAGAAATAGCCGCAGTACGCTGCTCTTCATCTGTTTCTACTTCTTTATCCACTTCAACATCCAGAAAACCGTGATCATGATAAAAACGGATTATTTGTGTGATATCGCGGTGAACCATTTCAGGGTAGTAGTAACGACGCCTGAAGATTCTGCTGACTCTGCTCTGAATTTGCCGACGGATGCGCCAGTTACTGAAATGATCGTTACCTCTGATATTTACTTCATCAATTTCAAAATGGTCTTCTTCATTAATGGCCACCTCAAGATGAACAGTATTGTTATCAACGGTATCTTTAATATCAACTGTTACGTTATAAAAATGACGACGATGATAACGGCCTATTACAGCCTGACGTATAAGAGAGTCGGTTTGAAAAGAATAATATTTATCGGCATCTGCTTCCCGCAAAGATCTGCGGATGGCAGTACGCAAACGGCGAGTAGAGATAATGTTGTTTCCGGTAATCTCAATATCTCCCAGGAAGGGATTTTCTTCCAGGTGAAAAATTAATGTATCTTCTTCATGTTCTATCCGGAAGGTTCTAAAATAGCCGCTCTGACGTAAGGCAGATTCTCTATCCAGGATTTCCGACCGGCTCATCGTCAGTGGTAACCGGTCCGGTGATAGATCAATAAGATCCCAAAACTCTTCTTCTGCAAGAGTCTCCAGCCCATATACCTGTATGTCTTCTATTGAATAGTCCTGGGCCGGTAAGAAAGTGACCGATAAAAAAAGAAAAAACAGAATAATGCTGCGTTTACCCACAATAATTATCCTTTCATTTTTTAAATTGAATGACTAAAGTGTCGCCCCATGTCACATCTCCAAGAAAATGGGAAAGATTACCACAATTAATGGCTATTTCAAGATATTGAGCACTTCCTTGATAGGCACACAGTGAACCACGAGGGACGTCAGAAAAACAGGAAACGACAGGCACAGTCAGCCAGGTATCGCTTCTCTGTATTCTTATTTTCTTTACCCCGTTTGGGATATCAGCACCTCTCATGTTAGTAACAATATTGCCAAAATGATCTTTATTGAGAATTTTTATTTCAAGGGTGTTATCACCTGCCTTTTCAGGGTAAGCAAACTCTTTTGTCACCGGTTCCATCTCTTTTTTTGCTGTGAACTCATGAAGAGAAATGCCGTTCATCAGCATTGAGGCGGCCCTGGCAAAAATATCCCTTCCTTCAAAAGTCTGGCTTCTGTTACAGGGAAAAAGTGGTGGAGAGTCCTTGATTTCACGACACATAACAGGCTTTTCCCGGGCACTTTCTTTGATGAGAGTGACCAATCCGTTATCAGGACCAATAAAGTAATGCCTGCCATCATGGTAAACAATCCTCTTTCTTGTTCCTCCTACACCAGGGTCAACAACCACCAGAAAAACAGTAGGGGAGGGAAAATATGGCCAGGATTGTTGGAGCAGGAAAGCTCCGTGAATGACAGAAAATGGGTGTACATCATGGCTTATATCGATAAGACGGGCTGTAGGGTTATCTTTTAGAATAACCGCTTTCATTACGGCAGCATAGTGATCCTGCCGGCCAAAATCGGAAAGGAGTGCACATATTCGGGGGATAGTATTCATTCAGGTTCAGGTAGATACTTTGTTGGGTCTACTGGAACTCCTTCTTTACGTATCTCAAAATGGAGATGAGGACCGGTAGACCTCCCTGTATTACCGGAATAAGCTACCTTTTCTCCAACGCTGACCAGATCTCCTTCTTCGACCTTTATTTCATCTAAATGGGCGTATCTCGTTTCATAATCTGCAGGGTGTTTTATAATAAGAAGTTCACCATAAGTAGAACGCTTACCGGCAAATGTCACTTCACCACCCGTAGAAGCATAGACAGGAGTGTTCATCGTTAAAGCAAGGTCAATACCCTTGTGAAAGATTTCACCTCCACCCATGGGATGCTGCCTGTATCCAAACCCTGAGGTAATGGCTGTTTCTTCAGAAGGCCACTCAAAAGTTATATTCTCGGCTTTATTCCCGTCAGATTCTCCGTCCTGCCTGTCAACTGAGCGATTACGGGAATGCAGATAAAGAGTTAGCGAACCAGTACTTTTGGACAATTTGATACGGTGGGGTTCGATGCTTTCCACGGTATATTTATCTATAGAATCTTCCACCGTAACCATATATCTTTTTTCACTTTCATTACATTCTAACACAGCACTCTTTTCAAGCCCGGCCAGAATGGTATTTTTTAAAAGAAACGGGGGGTCTGCAAACAAGAAGGCTGAAAATATCAGGAGTATAAACGTTATAAACGTCTGTCTCATTCTCATAAACCCAGCTCCTTTTGTATGAGTACCACGGAGATTCTCTCTGGTAAGGGTTGTTTTTGTAAAATATGAGTTATATTGCAGATACGTTCCTCACTCACACAATCATGGCACCTGCCGTCTTCAGTACAGGGGGTGTTTCTCCCTAAACGCCTGGCATTTAAAGGTGCAGCATGATTTTTTATACGTACCATGGCTTCTTCCCGGTCTGCAACCACCTTATTTTTTCCTGCAACAATATAAACCTTTTTGGGGCCGAAAGATAGGGCGGATACGCGGTTCCCTACGCCGTCAATATTAATAATTTCCCCTTCTTCGGTGATTGCATTAGAACCGGTGAAGTAGATGTCTGAGAGGAGACTTTTCCTGCGGATTTCCAGACTCTCTGACCGGGATATGCCTGGTTTGTACTGGTTGAAAAAATGAATGTCCTCTCTTGCCTGGAGTTGTTCGATAAAACCGATTTGATTGAGAGACAAAGAACCGCCGACACCCACAGCTGCTCCTTCCGGAATTTTCTCTAATAAAAATGTACAGGCAATATCTTCGCTGTCAAAAGGATGCACTATAAAATTGTTGGCACGCAATGATTGTATAACTTTTTCAGACATAAAAGCATAAACCCCTGTCAAAAGAATATGGAATGGTTCTATTTTCTATAATCTTATTGCAATTTGATTGATTTTCAAGTAGTGGGGTTCCTGTCAAAAACTTGTTATTATGAGAAAAAAACATTTCCTGAACAGTCTGTCTTGTTTTCAATACAACGATGGTATTATTCTTAATCCCCTGAGAATTATCTTATAATCGGCCCTACCTGGGTGTGAGCGGGATCAGTCTCAGGGAAAATCAATCCTGATCATGGATGAGATAATGACAGCCAAGTGACCGCTTGTTATTTAAAGAAGAATGAAATAATAACCTGCCTGCCTCAATACCGTTATATAATCCAGCGAGAGAATCTGTGGGAACGGCATGAGTATATATTTCGTTTACCTCCTGTTGAAGGGAAAGAAGCTTTTTTAAACCTTTGCGTAAAAGGGAGGTTGTACGTATCATTCCCAGGTACGCCCACGTCAGTTCTCTGAGCTCTTTCCAGTATTCATGAACTCTTTCATTTTTGATGTGTTTCCTGCTGGAAAGATTCTGGTGACGTTCATACATATATGAATGATTATCTGCTGGGGAAGAGGTACTGCTACCGGTGATTGCCTGTGCACATCGGTAACCCCAGACGACGCACTCAAGAAGGGACGTGCTGGCCAGACGGTTGGCACCGTGCACGCCGGAACAGGTAACTTCACCTGTTGCCCATAGGTTATTGACCGTTGTTCTTCCCCGGGTATCAACTGATATCCCTCCACAGGCATAATGAGCAGCAGGAACAACAGGAATAAATTCATGGCGAATATCCAGTCCTACCTGAAGACAATGTGTGAAAATATGGGGAAAGCGGTCGGCGATCCAGTCTCCCTCTTTAAAAGTAATATCCAGGTAAACACACGGACTATCATTATCAAGCATTTCCTGGTGGATTGCCCTGGCTACTACGTCTCGGGGAGCTAATTCCCAGTCTGGATGGTACTTTTTCATGAATCTTTCTCTCCGGGGGTTCAGCAGTTTGGCGCCTGCTCCCCGTAATGCCTCGGAAATAAGGAAACGCGGTTCGGAGGGATGGTAAAGAGAGGTGGGCTGAAACTGGATGTATTCCA
>PWGE01000377.1 GCA_003554345.1 Candidatus Sumerlaeota bacterium
AAGTGGGTATCTGGAGCCTTGATTATGAAGAAACGGCTGATTATTATATCTCCAGTTATTATTTCTATCGTTTCCATTTGCCCGATTGTGATTCAGTAGATATGATTGAATTGCCTTACCGAATGTATCATGATACGATGGAGGAGGCTCTTAGAAAGGGCTTAAGCCCCTGTAGAGGTTGTCAGCCCCTTGATATTATGGCCGCCGGGGAATAAAATCATAAAAACACAGGATTGCCCCAAAAAAGCATCTCTCTGTTAAAAATCAGATTTCTATCCAGAGAGTAGCTTTCTTACTTTTTGTGTAGAGAAGAAGAATTTTGGGAGAGATTATTCAGGAACTGTTTATCAAGGGAAGGTAGATTCAGAAGAGAGTTTCTCAGAAAGAGAGCTTTTTCAAGCTGGTAGAGGATCTTGATTATATAGCGTTTGCGATGGGCCGGGAAATTGTGACGTTCCGAAAGTAATCCTTTTTCAACATACCCTAAAAATTGCAAAATGGTCCTTTCTGATAAACTGTAAGGGTGCTCTGCCCATTTCATCAATATTTCTGATTCATGGGTGCTCAGGGAAGAGGGAGACATTCTGTCCCGGATGTAAAAAGGACGGGGTTTATAGCCCATCAAAAAACCCTTGAGCGACATGGTCAGTAATTCATAGTTTTTATTCGTTCCCAACCTGGGAAACTGAAATTCAATAACCGGAGTGCTTTCTTGGTCCTGTACAGCATAAGGGCTGTGCCGGTTCTGTAAAATGAACTGGAGATTACCATGAGAGTCAATAATCTCTTTGGCACTGACCCGGGTTTCATGATGTCCTCTTTCACTTTCATAAATGATGTCTCCACCCAGAATAAGAAGGCAGATAAGAAAGTCAACGTTGTTTTCCTTTTTCCAGTCTATTTCATATTGCTTCTCTATGTTGAGGTGAAGACTGTGAGGTTTTATATCGGAAAATTTGAGTGTTTCAATAACCAGGTAATGTAGAATCCGGGGGTCATTGGTAATAGGTTCTGAATATTTTTCAAAGAACCATTTTTTACCGAAAGCGTATTCTAAAAAACCGCCCGTTCTTTTCCGGGATTGATATTCAAGAGTATGGTCGTCAATGTGTCCCCCGAATTTCCAGGTGCGGCGAAACAGGTCAAAGTCATGAAAATAAGCCATATTGGCATATTTTTTATCCTGATGAGGTTCAGAACAATAAATGGCGTTTCTTCCCAGGTTGCTGAATTCCAGTTCTACTCCCAGGGATAGGTGTCCCCGGCGGCGCTGATCAAAGATTTCCATGGCGATATACTTTACTTCTTCCTGGAAATTCTTATAGATTAATTCTGCCAGTACGATTGATTTTTCCAGATAATCCATGTATTCCAGTTGATCAAAGTCATCAAGGTCAAAATGTTCGTTAATAAGGGCCTGAATCTGTGGTTGATGGTTGTTGTAAAGGCGTAGTGCTGCCAGCATGGTGAGGGTAAACTGCCAGTAAGGGGCGGGATTGAAAAGGTAATGAATGTGGCTGTTGCGTATGTACATTTCCAGTTGATTGACTATGGAATGCTTCACAATAAGTTCCAGATAATAAGGAGCATAGGGACGTATTTGAGGGTCTTTTCTGACGTTCTTTAACGTGGGAACTCCTAAAATTTCCAGTTCGGATTTGATGACATATCGGGAAAGATATTGTTCTGAACAGTAGAGACTTGTAAGGTGGTTGATTTCCGGGCCGAACATTTCTCTTATAAGTTTTTGTTGACGGGAACGTTTTTTTTCTTCATTTTCCGAAGATGAGTAAACCCGATACACCTCGTCTCCTATTCGTTCCTGAATATATTCAAAGACCCGTTTGTGAATAGAATATTCTATTTTGTCACCGAAAGTTCTTCTCAGATATTCAGGGTTTCCCACATAGGTAAAAGCCTCTACCAGTTTTTTTTGTTCGGTTAAAACCTCCACTTTTTGCCTGAGAAAATAGAGGCCTTCTTTCTCATATTCATCGAACTTTTCCCATATTTCTGGGGTAATGTCTTCGATGAGCCATCCTTTTACCATTTCCTGTTCATGAGGAAGTATATAAGGGTAGGCCGACTTGGGAGCGCACCTTTTGTACCCCTTCAGGATAGCAGGTTGGCGTTTAAATTTTTTGCCCGTTATGGTTTTGAGTATTTTCTCATCACGGAGAGTGCCATAAGCAAATAATTTGCCAGGCTGTTTTTTATCTTCTGTTTGAGTTTTTTGTTGTAAATTTTCCATAAAATGACTTCCCGTTTGCAAGTTTATCCTGTAGTTTCCAATTGTGGAGAATAGTTTTTCCCGTGTCAGCAAAAGTATAACGTGTTCCGATGGAGATGCCACTCTTGATATCTGGACCCCATGCCAGTAAGGGTACATATTCCCGCGTATGATCGGTACTGGCTTTAAAAGTGGGGTCACAACCATGGTCTGCGGTGAGTATGAGAAGGTCCTTTTTTTCCATTTTTTCCATTATTGCCGGTAGAGAGAGATCAAATTCCCGTAGTGCTTGTGCATAACCCCTGGTATCGTTACGATGCCCATATAACATGTCAAAATCAACAAAATTGACAAAAATGAGACCACTCTTTATTTCAGACATTACTTCTTTGATGATGGATATACCATGTGCGTTATTTTCAGTGGGAAAACTTCTGGTGAGACCTCTTCCACAAAAAATGTCTTCAATTTTACCTATGCCCGTGACACTTATACCGGCTTCTTTTAAAATATCAAGAGAGGTTCTTTGAGGGGTCGGCAGGGAAAAGTCCTTTCGTCGGCTGGTCCTCCGGAAATTGCCCGCCTCACCCTTAAAGGGGCGAGCAATGACTCGTGCCACTGCATGTTCTTCCTGGAGAATCTCGCGGGCGGCTTTGCACCAGGTATAAAGCAGTGTTGGAGGAACAATCTCTTCATGACAGGCGATTTGAAAAACCGAGTCTGCAGAGGTGTATACAATTGGATTGCCGGTTTCCATGTGTTTTTGGCCTAATTGTTTTATAATTTCAGTCCCTGACGCCGGTTTGTTGTAAAGAACCTTACGGCCTGTTGCTCTTTGAAAAGGTTTTATTACTTCAGGAGGAAAACCGTTTGGATAAACAGGCCAGGGCTCATGTTTTATGAGTCCCATTAATTCCCAGTGACCGGTCGTGGTATCCTTACCCCGGGACGCTTCGGCTGATTTGCCGTAAATACCCTGAGGTGTCTCGAGAGGAGGATGATGAGGGAGAGAGATGATGTTTCCCATGCCAAGACTGTGTAGATTTTTTAAATAAAGGTCTTCTATCTGTTCACATATGTGAGCAAGGGTGTTTGTTCCTTTATCACCGTACTGTTCTGCGTCCGGCAGGGCACCTGCTCCGACACTGTCCATTACAAATAAAAGGATACGTTGAAACATGGATTTACCCCTGTTTTGATACCATTGTAACGCATTGTACGGAATATGCAAAGAGGTAATAATTTCTTAATGACAGATATATTCCCGGGTGGTGGTTATTGTCATAATAAATATATTTTCGCCTCTTTTGCCAGGAATGCAATAAAACTGTTGCCATCTATTTTTTTTGGTTTAAAATGATAACGGGTTAACCTGGCAACTTAAGGAGTCAATATACAAAGGGAGTTTTTCATGGCTAATATAAGGTTGTATACCATCACGGCACTCCTGGTCTTTTTATTGGGTGTGGCTTACAGCAATATCTATGATGAGATTTTACCGGAGCCTGTTGTATCAGGAGAAGATGCAAACGTACGTTTTATCACAACCAGTGATCCTGAGGGTTACCTTCCACCAGAACCTGATAATGACAATGAGGAAAATGATGAAGAGCCGCCCCAGGTTTTTATATACGATGATATTAGTGAGGCATTGGAGGAGGCAAACGCCGGTGATTTTCTCTGGTTTATGGAAGGAGAATATACGATAAATCTCGAAATAACCACCCCGTTATTTTTGATGGGAGGATTTCCCGATGATGGGCGCGAGCTGGAAGATTATTCTCTGGATGATCGACAGTGGTGGCACAACCGTGTTATAATTGAGCCGGAAGGAGAGGGATCGGTAGTTACCCTTGATTCTCAGGCTGCGGAAGGTTTGATTTTATTTGATGGTTTTGAGGTTCGAGGGGGCTCAGGCACCTTAGCCGGTGGTGGTGTGAATAACCTGGGTGCAGCTGTTATGAATTGCTTTATTCATGACTCTTCCTCGGATTATGTGGGTGGTGGTGTCCACAACCATCTGGGATATGTTCTTAATTCAGTAATTTTTGATAATTATGCAGAGCATTATGGTGGTGGTATTTATAACAATGAAGGATATATTCAGAACTGCACAGTGGTTAGAAACGAGAGCAAGTATGGCAGTGGTATTTATCAGTTTGCGTATGAACCAGAAGAAGGGGAGGAACCAGAAGTGCAGGGAATAGGACAGATAGTTAATACTGTTTCCTGGTATAATGACTGGTCCGTTGGTGCTGACGAGGGCGGACACTGGAGTGATATTCATAATTATCATGGAGATGTTCTTTATTCATGTTTTAGACGTATTGAGGGAAGTGAGGAGTCCATTGATCAAGATCCGCGTTTAAGCAATCCGCATATAGAAGGTCCTGAACCTTCACCGGTAGAAGGTTTTACTCTTCAATCTGATTCACCCTTAATTGATGCCGGAAGCACTACAGCCGAAAATTATATTTCGCTTCCTTATGATATTACAGGTAGGACTCGAATAACCGGCGAAAC
>PWGE01000280.1 GCA_003554345.1 Candidatus Sumerlaeota bacterium
AACATTTAAAAAACGCGTGTTTTTCAACACAAGGTCCGCCGGCTTTTCTCCACGAGCAACAGGTATCACTTTTTCAAGTTTCATGTGCTACCTCCTCTGTCATAAAGAATATATTCTGCAAATTCCTCGGGACTGCGCAGTATCTTTAATGATACATTCGCCTCCTCAACCAAATCTTTTACACTCATATCATCAAGAAACTTACCGTCTTCCTGGAGACAATCACCCCATAATGCAAAATGGGTTCCCGGAGTTTTTTGCAGGCAGCGTAATACATCTTTGCCACTCAAGAGTCCATTCACGGTAACTGACGGTCCAAAAAAATTATTAATCACCGGAATAAGGTGAAGAGAAACAGGATACTGCTTTTCAAGAAAAGGCTTGAGTTCTTTCCACATGGCAAGGGCACTCATGGAGGTGAGCAACTTTTTCTGTCCCGGTAACACCTCCTCAGACAATAGAGGGTTTTTTAATTCTCTTTTCACCTTTCTGATAAACCAGCGGCACATTCCCACCCCATTTTCCCACTGGGGAAACTCTTCTTTAAAAGAGGTTTTATAGCAGGAAACAGGGGGAAATGGTTTTTTAGCGCGTACAAACCATTCATCTGCCAGCTGAAGACGGTTGCCATACTGCAGCTGATCACGAAGACCTCCCACTTCAGCTATAAAATCACGAGCATACGGCATATCGATTACGGGGTACGACAGGTCCCGGCGATAGCGTGTCACGCCCACCGGCACCAGAGCCACTGACCTGATAATGGACTGGTATTCCTGCAGAGCCTTCAGGGAAAAAAACAGGTCAGGAAAGTCGTTATAACCAGGACATATAACAAACTGGAGATGAAGTTGAATACCATATCTGCGGAAATAAGCCAGTATTCTTTTTATATTCCGGCGATTGGCATTTTCTCCCATCAATTTATATCTTACTTTTGGATCCAGGCTATTAAGAGTAACATACAGAGGAGACAAATACAGTCTTTGTATTCTCTTCAAGTCGTATGAAGTCAGATTAGAGAGAGTAATAAAGGTTCCATATAAAAAAGAATGCCGGTAGTCATCATCTTTTATATAGAGTGTAGGCCGCATACCGGGGGGCATTTGGTCAACAAAACAATACCTGCAGTTATTGATACACCGTCGGGTTGACATCTTTTCAAACTCTGCATGAAGAGGCAAGGGATAATCGGGAAAAAGTTGCACGACTTTTTCTTTTCCGTTCGGAAGCAGAAAACGAGCAGTTCGTGCCTCATCATAATAAAAATATACATCAAGAATATCGTTGACCGTATAACGCCCCAGCTTTATCAGGCTTGTCCCTGGCGTAAGAATTGAAAAATAGGGTGAGGAAGAAGAGAATTGTAAAATTTGCACACCTTTATTTTCCATAGTACTTCTTTATAATTTTAAATCATGCAACGGAATATTTTAAGATTTTCTTTCTATGTCTTCATTTTTGCCATCATTTTTATGGGAATCCTCAATGCCAGTAAAAGGTATTATCAGTTCAATACCTGGAAGCTGGGGACTCGCGTTAACATCACATTCGAGTCAAACCCCCTTTTCAGCAATCAGATTAAGGATTCTTTATCACATACTTTAGACTATTATGAGGAAAAATACAGTCCCCGTATAGAGAGTGAAGAAAATATTGTTCACCGGATCAGACAAGCCGAGCCCGGTGAGAGAATTCCCCTTGATAATGAGACGCTTCGAATGCTTACAATAGCATCTCATGTTTCACGTGAAACATCAGGAGCTTTTGATATTACGGTGAGTCCTTTGCTGGAATTATGGGGAATACAGGGTGAACCCCCTGATACAAAACCTTCCGAAGAAGAAATTAAAGAGGTTCTGGAGACCGTGGGTTTTGAAAACCTGAAAATCAAAGAAGAGCACATAGTCAAGAAAGCTCCCCTTACCATCGACCTGGGCGGTATAGCAAAGGGATATATTATAGATCAACTGGCAAATACATTATCAGAACATGGAAGCTCAAGCTTTCATATCACTATCGGAGGGGACATCTACCTGAGCGGGGAAAATCTTGAATCACGTGATGGACGCTGGACCATAGGATTACAGGACCCTTTTCACAGAGACGAATTAATGGGAATGTTCAAATTGTCAGGCGAACATGCTATCACCACTTCGGGAAGCTACGAACGTTATGTTAAAATTAACGGACAACGGTACGGACATATCATCGATCCTCGAGACGGCTACCCGGTCAATGATCAAAGGCTCAATGTAACAGTTCTTGCCCCGAGCACCCTGTTGGCTGACATATGGAGCACCGCTTTTTTTGTCCTGGGGCCGGAACATACCGCTGAGATTATATCACGTTATCCCCAGCTCGATATTTTCTATCTTTATATAAATGAAAACCATGAACTGGCATTCTTTCGTTCACCTTCAGTTGAAATAGATTTTATAGAACCTTATTATGTTTCACGTGAAACATATGAAGAAAACCAAAAGCTCTATACCGGGAAATTACAGGTAATAGAAGGGGCATTACCCTCAACCCCTTTTCAAGGAGAGTAAGAAAATGGCTATGGATTTTTATGAAGAAATAAAAAGAAATACGTATAAGACTGTTTTGCTTGGTTTTGCCTTTCTTGGCATTCTTTTAAGCGTAGGACTCCTTCTCGACCTATTCTTTGATACTTTTCCCCTCTCAACGGTTATATTTACCACACTCGCGGCAATCAACCTTCTGGTTGCCTTTTTCGTCGGTCACAAGCTTATCTTACGATCTCTGCAGGCTCGTCCTCTGCGAAAGGATAAATTCGAAGAAAAACAGTTATCGAACATACTGGAGGAACTTTCCATCGCAAACGGACTATCTACTCCTCCAGACTTATACATCATTGAAAATGATGCTTCTGTAAATGCCTTTGCCACCGGCTATTCAACAAAAAAAGGTGTTATCTGTGTTACCAGTGGTTTGACTAATATTTTAAACAGAGAAGAAATACAGGCCGTTCTGGCTCACGAACTCGCGCACCTTTTGAACAGGGATACCACTCTCATGACAGTTCTTACCAGTTTACTGGGCACACTTATCATGCTGCGTGTTATAATGGGACGGTCTCTCTGGTATTCTGCCATTTTTGGATCACCCAGACGATATCGTGGAAGTCGCGGAGGTCGCAAAGGTGGTCAGGCTATTATTCTCTATATAGTAGTATTTTTTCTCCTGACCATCCTTGCCGCTATTCTTGCCCGTTTACTGGTACTGGCTATTTCCCGAACAAGGGAATATCTGGCCGATGCTACAGCAGTACAAATGGTTAGAAATCCTGCCGGACTGGCCAGTGCCTTAAGAAAAATCGGACGAGCACATCACCCTTTAAAATCTGCAAATATGGCCACTGCACATCTTTTTATCGCTGATCCCCTCTGTCGAGCAATAAATGAAAGAGAAGGTTTCTTTGCCAATTTAGCCAGCACCCATCCTCCCCTTCATAAAAGGATCGCCCGTCTGGAAAACAAAGAACCCGCAGAAATATTAAGCTCTTTATACCATCCCTGAACTGCTTTTTGTTACGACTTCAGCAAAACCCTTTACCCTTGAGCAAAATGCTGCATTTTCTGCAAAGAGGATATCAAGATCGCCCTAATTTAAGGTTTTACACCTCTCTGATTCTTTTCGTACGGAGCAATAAAAAAATGAACCTTTTGTATGTTCAGCTAGTATTCCCGGCGTTAACTGAGCCCCATTGCGCTATTTCGGCCTGCTTCTCTATCACGTTTCCCCTGACAATAACTTTAAATAAACACAATACAAAAGTCAGAAAGGGGAAAACTTGTGAATTGTCTGAATCATTATAACACTTTATTCTGCTCCTCAATACCGCTATCCCCTATGAATGTTAACACCAGATACAACATTAATGATATCGCGATAAGACCAGGAGATGACAGGAAACATTATGCCAGCGGCGGTCTTTCAGGAAAAGTGGCAAAACCTGAAAGAATTAAGAACGAATAACCAGGATAAGAGTGTCCGCAGTCCCGCAAACAGATGACAAGGAAATCCAGGAGCATTACTGTAATACCTTTGGGAGCAAGTCTTATCCCTTTATCCCATGGTAACGACGAGAGATAGTTGTTAAGCTTTGTAATCATAAACGTTTTATTGAAATCTTTCCGGTTCTATATACTGATGCTTATCCAAAAGACTTTACCAGAAGCCTCAGTATAATTATCTGTTAGTTTTAATGCTGTTTTTATCATCAATCCCTTTTCATATAAATGTCTTTATAGCGGGAGCTGTACAGTATTTACGAAAGAACAAAAAAATATCCTCCAGAAACGAAGAAAATAATGTGTTTGAACACACTTTTCATGCATTGTCAGGAGAATGGTTAAAAGAAAAGAATCAAACTCTATCTTCACTCTTCACTTCTTAAAAATAAAAAAATCCGCCGTCATTCTAAAATTTATAAATGTTGTTCCAAAAGAAGATAAAGACTTGTTCAGGCAAAAAATATGTGTTTCCTGTTATTATCGATTAGGCCTCTTTTCATTGACATTAAAGCACTCTTCGATATAATAGTTTTAAACAAAAAAAAGAAAGGGCCCATAGCTCAGCTGGGAGAGCTCCCGGCTCATAACCGGGCGGTCCCAGGTTCGATCCCTGGTGGGCCCATGCTGAAGGAGGCTGATGACGTTATCCCTGAATAGGATATTGAGCTCTTTAGAAAAGAGTTATCCTGAAGTTTATGCAGAGAGTTGGG
>PWGE01000169.1 GCA_003554345.1 Candidatus Sumerlaeota bacterium
AATTGTAATCCAGGAGTATAGAACTTGTAAGCAATATTTTTCTGTTTTCTTAGTTGTTCTTCTTTTTCTGAATTCTTAAGGTATTTCTATTTTCAGGAGATTTTTTTAAAAACATTATATTTAAGAATGGCCCACAGGGCAATAAAACCATCAGTCCATTTTATCTTTTTCCCTTCGGAATAGTCTCTTCCGAAATAGGAAATAGGCACTTCGTATATGCGGCATTTAAGTTGCACAATTTTAGCGGTTATTTCGGGTTCTACTCCAAAAGACTGTGACTGCAGGTTCAGCTTTTTGGCAACTTCACTCTTAAAGACCTTGTAGCAGGTTTCCATATCCGATAAATTGATGTTGGTGAAAACATTAGAAATGGTGGTGAGAAACTTGTTGGCCAGGTAGTGCCAGAAAAAAAGAACCCGATGAGGTCCGCCAAGAAAACGGGACCCATACACCACATCGGCGTATCCCAGGAGAATGGGTTGAATCAACTTGCCATAATCACCCGGATCATATTCCAGGTCGGCATCCTGAATAATGACAAGGTCCCCTTTTACCCTGGAAAAACCGGTCTGTAGAGCAGCTCCTTTTCCCATGTTTTTTTCATGGTAGATGACCTGAATGCGAGAGTCTTCAAGCTTCTTTAAGTATTCCCTGGTGCCGTCTTCAGAACCATCGTCTATAATAATAAGTTCCTTGG
This sequence comes from Candidatus Sumerlaeota bacterium, assembly GCA_003554345.1. Taxonomy (GTDB): domain Bacteria; phylum Sumerlaeota; class T1SED10-198M; order T1SED10-198M; family T1SED10-198M; genus T1SED10-198M. Next base: position 698 of record PWGE01000169.1, read on the forward strand.
AAAAATGAGTGTTGAGAACTTTTTTTATTATCGTATCAATGGTGTTTATTTCGTTAAAGACCGGCATAACGATGGAAAGCTTGAAGTGATTGTCAGCACTCATAATGTGGTATTGTCCTCTGATATTGATATTTTGACGAGAAAAATTATATTATTTTTCAATGAGAATGACAATGGTATTATAAAGATTGGAAATATGAAAAAAACAGTGGGTCTGATAATCCTTTTTTTAATAGGAATAGTGGCTTTTAATATCTGGTGGGAGAAAGAGGTGGTTCCTGAACGGGAATTATTCAGAGATATGCAGGTTGTACATACGGATGTTGAAGATCCCAGACTGGGATATACCCTGCTCTGGGAAATACGGAAAACACTGGCTGCATACTGCTGGATGCAGGCGGAGGTGTACTTTCATGGGGGAATCCGTCATATGGACGAGGTCCATGACCATCATCATCCGGAAGAATCCTGCCATCATCACCATGATATAACGGATGAACATCTTGAGCTTGATGAGGAGCACCATATTGAATGTGATCATGAGCACGAAATACGTGACAGAACTCTTTTGCGGCCGTATGTGCCACGTCCGGACCATGGCGTTGAACATGTACCGCAGATGATGCCGTGGTACTGGCTGACGACTTTACTGGACCCCTATTTTATAGAAGCCTATCACAACGGGGCTTATTACCTTGCTTTCCATCTTGACCGTCCCGGGCAGGCTTTTGAGTATCTTGACCGTGGATTGAGATATAACCCTGGAGAACCCAGGATTCTCACCGTCTATGGTTGGGTTTATTATCGTAAAGGTCAATATGCCAGAACGTTGTATTATCTTGAAAAGGTCGACCCTCAACGGCTCGAGGAAACTCATGAGGATGCCTTTTCGTTTGACGTGTTCTATTATCAGCTGAAGGCAGATGCTTTTGAGAACCTGGAAAAATACCAGGATGCTCTGGAAAACTGGGAAAAAGTGTATGCCCTGACCCGACGTGAGGCGGTCAGAAGAAATCGGATAGAACCTCTTTTAGAAAAAATATCTGGACAGGAATAATTCCTGTAGTAAAATATTTGACAGGGAAAGTAAAGTATAATATAAAAATGCTTTTATATCATAACAAGCGTGACTCTATGAGCCAATTGTAGAACTGAAGCTCCTGACTGGGTGCTACAGGTTTTAGGTAAAAAGGGGAATGATACAGTGAAAAGAGCTGATAAATGAAAAGGTTTTTACGTGGTACTTCTCTGATAGAAGTGCTGCTGGCATTATTTGTTACTTCCCTTGCCCTCACCTTTTCTACCTATCTCTTTTCTTATATTCATAATGAGCGGGTTGTTCAACTTCGTGACAATGAAATTCTGTTCCTGGCAGAGAGTTTCGCACGGCAGTTTGAACAGCTTACTCACGAAGAAAAAACAGCTCTTGCCCAAAATCCTGAACAGTATAATGATTATGTGAATGTCACTCTGCCAGAATATGCCTCCTTCTCATTATCAGTTATTGAAGGGGAAGAGGGGGGCTACCTTCTCCTGAGTGGTTATCGTCATATTCCAGATGGTAAGAGTAAAGTGGTGGAGGTGCCGTTCTATGTGGAATAAACGGGCGGTTACCCTGATAGAGCTCCTCCTGGTACTTGCGATTTTTGGTGTGATAGGCGGCATTATTTTCCCTCTTTTTATACAGAGCCTGCGACTTCAAAGTACTTTGATTGAAGATGTTACAGAGCTAACGGCAAAACGACACTGGATGGATTTTTCCCGTGAGTTTCGCAATGCCATAAGGAGTTTTTCAGAACCTGTGATTGAGGTGGAGGATACAGTTCTTCATATTTCAGAGGGCGATGATCAGCTTACCCTTACCTGGTTTAAGGATAATACTTCTCTGGAAATGGAAATCTTCCCTTCTTTTTATAAACAGCCATATTCCCGTCGTTTTCGTTTTCCCGAGAATGCTGCTTTTTCCTGGGAGTATGAATATGATGAGCTGCGTGTTTCTTTGCAGAAGGATGAACTTGATAAACATATACAGGTGCCATTTTGAGTAATACTAATTCACGGGGCATGATACTCATATCGACTCTTATTATTATGCTGCTGGTAATTTCCATTCTCCTGGCTCTTCAACAGCATCTCCTTATTAATCGTTTTCAACATAGACAACAGGAATCACGCTTCTTTGATGAGGTCATTATTGAAAATGAGATAAGACGCCATCAGGGAGAGGGGACCTTCCCTTCTCAACATACTATCAGTATGGATGACAGGTCGGTTAATATATATACCGATATCCTGGAAAGAGAAGAATCTGGCGAATTTATGAGGGATGTTTTCGAAGAAAGAATAGAAGCAGAAAGCCTGATAGATCGTATAGATACCATTATGACAATAAATATTGTGACAGATAATCAAAAGTCAGGGTATGCTTTGTTTTATAAGCAGTACCCGGCTGATGTATTATGGATTGAACGTCTTCCCCTGTCTTCAATAGAAGAAAATAATACAGGAAATAAAGATGAGTAAACCAAAAGAAATGCGGCTGGCGTATTTGTTTAAAAACCTTGGTTTGATTACCGAAGACCAGTATCATTCTGTTCTGAAGAAAATCGGGAAAAGCCCCAAAAGTTTTAAGGATATCATGTTGCAGGAAATAAACCTGGGTACCCTGAAAGAATTGATGACCCTTGAAATACCCGTCCCTTTTCAGAAAAGCGGGCAGGAAAGCATACTGGAAATGGGGGTCTTTTCAGACCGGGACCTGGAAGCGATCTTTTTTGAAGATGAAGATTCCCGGCAAAAATTCGAAGAGTACCTGCTTGAACAGGGAGTTGTCGATAAGGAACAGTTGAAGAAAGCCAGGAAACAGGCAGAGGAAAGCGGCATTTCTGTGGGCAGGGTTCTTCTCAATAGAAAAATACTTTCTCCTTCTGAACTATCTAACATTCTTCGCTCGTTGCATGAAGACCTTACCATGGCAAGCAGGGAGAATCTTTTTGTGAACCTGTTGCTTTCCCAGAAGGTTATAAAAAAGAAACAGCTCCAGGAATTGCAGAAAGAAGCCAAAAAGAAAAAAAAGCGCCTCACCGAACTTATGATTGAAAAGAATATTCTCACAAAAGACACCATAAAAGAGTTGATCAATTCTTCTCTATCATCCGTCACCTTATCTTCTGACCAGGTATCCTCAGAGCTGCTTGAAATATTTCCCATTTCTCTCATGCGGGAAAAGATTGTTCTGCCATATAAAAAGAAAGGGGCAGAATTAACGGTGGTGATGGAGGACCCTTTTGATTTTGCCACAATCGATCTGCTGAGTATTCTGACGAAATACCGTATTGTACCTGTGCAGGGCGATAAATCGAATATATATCGTATTCTTGAAGAATTTTTTCCTGCTGTTGAAAAAACGGAAAAGAAGAAGCGGTCAGATAAGGTCAAATTCAGCGCAGAAAGTGAGGATCTTCTGGAAGATCGCTCACTCCGTTTAGCTGATAATACTTCTACCATTCAGCTGGTGGCAACTATTATTGAAAATGCGATCAATGCCCGGGCTACTGATGTGCACCTCGAACCACAGGCTGAAGAGGTCAGGGTGCGTTTTCGCATAGATGGATTGCTCCATGATATTATGACGATTCCCAAAGAAATGGAGCTCCCTATTATTGCAAGGATTAAGATATTAGCCGATATGGATGTAGCCGAGCGTAGAAGACCCCAGGATGGACATCATAGTTTTAAACTCGGGTCACGGGTGTATGATATGAGAATAGCCACCCTCCCTACATATTGGGGTGAAAAGCTTGTGATCAGAATCCTTGATGAGGCGACCATGTTGAAAGGTCTTTCCCACCTGGGACTGGATAAACAGGGCCTGCGTAAACTGGAGTCTCTTATTTCAAGTTCTTATGGTATGATTCTGGCAACCGGCCCCATCGGGAGCGGTAAAACTACCACTCTTTATTCTATTCTTAATCACCTGAATATTATCCATTCTAATATAGTTACTATCGAAGATCCTGTGGAATATCAGTTGCCGGGTATTAACCAGG
>PWGE01000092.1 GCA_003554345.1 Candidatus Sumerlaeota bacterium
CCCACGCGGTCTTCAACAGGAAAACCCAGTTTAATCAACGCTTCTTTAATCCAACCCCTGTTCTCTTTGTCTATCAGCACTTCAAGGGATGAGAGTTGCGTGTGTACCATCTCCCGGATTTTCCGGTGATGAAGAATTTCACTCATGAGCAACTCATCTACCGACTTCAATAACAGCTTATCTGAATCTTCGGAAGGTAAAAGTTTCAATTTACCGTATATCTGGTAATACTGTTCTATTTCAACAAGTACATTCTCCGGCACAGGAAACTTCGCATATCTTTTTAAACCTTCAATTATTTCAGAAAGAGACACTCCGGCACTGGCAGCATTCCATATGGAAAGGGGTGTTATACGATAAGTATGTACATATTCAGGGCTTTTAATAAGCTCGGCAAACAGATGAAGATGATCACGGACCTCTTCAAAGAGGGGAGACGTTGTTTCCAGCAAAACGCTTCGATCTGATTGTATAATTAAAGGATTGTGAGGTTTTATATCCATTATCTTATTTTCCCAGGCAAAATTGATCAAATATCTTATCGAGAATATCGTCAGTGGCAATCTCTCCTGTAATACATTGCAGAGCATTCAATGCTTCCTCCAGATCCACCAGCAAAACCTCTTCGCTGTAACCCTTTTCAAGAACGCTCATACATTCTTTCATGGCTTTCTGAGCTCTTTCCAGTTCCATTTTGTGACGGAGGGAAGTTATTGCCAGTTCACTGGAACGAGGTTGAACCCTTACCGCTTTTTTATAAATTTTTTCATTCAACACATCCAGGCCATCTCCCCTGAGAGAAGATACCGGGACCGTCCCCGGACATTCATTTTCATAATATTTTTTTCTGGTTTCATTGAGCATGTCAGATTTATTCAAAACCGTAATATATTCTTTATCCTGTATCAATTGCCAGATATTTTTATCCTGTTCATTTACCCGCCTTGAACCGTCAAGCATCATTATCACCAGATCTGCTTCTGCCAACGCCTTGCGGGTAAGATCTATCCCCATTTTTTCCACTTTATGGCGTGTTTGACGGAATCCTGCCGTATCCACCAGAGTAATGGGTATCCCTTTTACGTTAATGATTTCCCGGAGAGCATCGCGTGTCGTACCGGGAACCGAAGTAACAAGAGCCCTGTCTTCAACGAGAAGGGCATTGAACAAGCTTGATTTTCCGACATTGGGCGCACCGGCAATAACCACGTTCAAACCTGACTGAAGGCGTGATCCGTACTCATACGATGAGAGCAGGCGATTCACTTTCTCCATTATATTCTGGCAGGTACGCTTATACTCATTTTCTGGAATTTCTTCTACTTCTAAAGGGAAATCTATATGGGCATGTATTTGTGAAAGAAGATGGATAACATCCTTTTTCATATTATCCACGAGGCAGGACAGCCTGCCCTGCAGTATCTTATAGGCTGCCTTTTCTCCCTGGCGGGTACGGGAATGAATGATCTGGTTGACTGACTCTGCCTGTAAAAGATCCATTTTCCCGTTAAAAAAAGCCCTCCTGGTAAACTCTCCCGGTTCAGCCATGCGGGCACCTGACTCCTGGTAATACTTGAGGGTCAACTGCATAATAACGGGGCTGCCGTGACAGTAAATCTCCACCATATCTTCACCGGTATAGGAACGCGGACCCTTCATAAAGCATATCATAATATCGTCGTAGGGATCCCTGGAATCAGGAGCAACAAGATGACCACGATACATGCGATAGGGTTCAGGAGAAAAATCACCGGAATCTCTGGAAAAGGGTGCAAATAAGCGCGACGTATACTGGTGGGCTCTATCCCCGCTCACCCGTATAATGCTAATAGCAGAGTAACCCCACGGCGTGGCTGGGGCAACAATGGTCTCATTTTTTTCATTCATCAATTATCATCTGCTGATTCATGCAAAGGTAATATCTTTCTATTATACCGAATTTTAAATGTATTTCGAATGAGAAGGTGTCAGAGAAGGTCTCGACACCTGGCAAGAAACTGTTGAAAGCTCTGGAAATCCCAGAATCCCAGATAATTTTTGCTATAAAGCCAGGGTGTATAATGGTCTTCAAAGAGGGGCAGGATATCTTCATCCTTCACCCGGCGATTTTTCTGCACAGCCGTTCTTTTTTTCATCAAAAGGGGCCACATTTCCAGAAGATAAGGAAAAACTCTTAAAGCACCATAACCTGTTCGACTGAGATCGGTATAATAATCAAAACGGGGATGAAAAAGCTGCTTCACATATTTACGAAATTTATCAAAGAAGGAGTAAGAAGGAGGCGATTGTGTATAATAATCTCCCCGGGAAAAGTATTTCCCTTCCAGCGTATTAGCATGCGCCACACCACCCAATAGCATAAAAGCAACAGGTATAATCTTTTTGTAGTTCTCTTCATCATAGTTTTTAATAATAGTCATCAGGGCGTTCTTTTCGTGCAAATACACCTTCTTCTGCAAATTAACGGTTTTTAAATAAGAATGAAGACGATGATAGGTTATAGAGCGAGGACAGAAGTGGGTTTGGTAGCCCTGAAGGGAAAGACGCCAGCCCAGGTCCACATCTTCGAAAATAATAAAATAATCCTCATCAAAGCCGCCCACTTCCAGAAAAATATCACGCTTTATAATCATGGCTCCACCACAGGCAAAAGGAAGGCGGTATGGGACATTCCAATTTTCTTTTTCATACTCCTCGCCGGCATACATATTGAACCCTTTGCCAAAAATATTGTGAGTTCCTTTAACAAAATCTATTTTTTGTCCCTGCCAGTCCAGTATTTTACCTGCGCCTGCCACAATATTTTCTGAGGGATTTACTACTTCCATGAATCCTTTCACAAAATAAGAATCCACATGAGTATCATTATTCAAAAATATCACCCATTCTCCCTGAGCGCAACGGGCACCTGCATTACAGGTGCCGGCGAATCCAACATTCTTCTCATTACATGTATATCTTACGAAAGAAGACCAGTGCTTCTGAATCCACTCGCCAGTTCCATCCTGAGAGCAATCATCAACCACTACAATTTCCAGGTTTTCCGGGGGATAGTCAAGACGCTGAAGAGAAGGAAGAAGTAAAGCCAGGTGTTCTTTTCCATTGTAAGAGGGAATAACGATTGTGACCGACGGAGTAAAGTCATGCATCTTGTTTTTCCTCAATGAGCCTGTTCTTTTTGTCTATCAGCTGAAAATGGCGATTTTCATCCCAGCGGGTACGATTGGCATCGATAATACAACGACGGCAACGTTGATGCCTTGACCGGGGTGAATTCACACTGTGGCGAAAAGTCTGATAGGCTTCATTATTCCATATTTTTGAAAAAGAGGTGCTATATATATTGCCAAGAGGATAGGTATAGACACAACAGGGAATGATATCTCCTGTAGCACTTACATACGAAAATTGCCATGGTTCGGCACAGCGAAAAAAAGAAGAACCTCCAGACCCATTATCCGAAGGAAGGGTCAATTCAATATTGCACGACCGGGCAACATGTCGGGCTTTTTCAAAATATTCTTCAGCCTTTTCCCGGTCAAAATAGAGGGACTGTTCTTTCAAAGAATCCCGAAACACCGTCAAAAAGTTTACATGAACCCCCTCCGCCCCCAATTTTGAAGCTTGTTCAATATAGGCTGGCAGCTGATGTATATTCCGTTGCATGGCAACAAAACAAAAAAACAGGCGGGGCAAATCAGTCCCACGCCTTTCTTTTGTTTCCTGTAATTGTCTGATTTGATCGAGCAACCTGTGATAGGCATCAACGCCTCTGATTTTCTGATATGTTTCTGGATCGGTGGCTTCAAAAGAAACCCACAAGGAATGCAGGTTTCCCGTTAAGAAATCAATTATTTCTTCATGAAGCGGCAAACCATTGGTTATAATCCGTGTCGGGACATACGAAGGAATAGCGTAAATAATTTCCTTCAGGTGAGGATGAATAAGGGTTTCTCCAAACCCTGCCAGGCAGAGATCATCAAGATAAGGATAGATGGGTTCGAGCTTATTCACAACCCGGGGATCGAGCAAGGCTCTTTTACCCCGGAAAAAAGACTGCCCACACATCGGACAATCCAGATTACAGGCATTGGTCAATTCAAGGTACATTCTTGAAGGGAAAGAGGAAAGGGTTGTTTTAGCGGCAAGGTATTCCGCAGTATTAAGGAGTTTATTATAAAATTTCCTGTTCGTTTCCCCCCACTTATCCATTTTATTTTCCAGCGTAGAGCACACATTATGGGCGGCTCGTGCTGCAAATCGTTTGTCTGGATGCTCAGCGAGATACTCGAGCATTGTTTCCATACGAAAAGGATTTTCCATAATATTGTCAATACCAGGCATATTCCCCGCCACCTTATAAAGCGGATCAGAAAAAAGAAAGCATTTAAACTTCTGGAAAAGTAGATTAGAAGTCATGGGCTGATTACATTATAAGAAAGTATTGAATTGAACAACATATTGCCCCACAAAAAATGCTTCTTGACGTTTTGAATTACGCATTATTTGCCTGCATATCAGAAATAATAGTACCACAACTCCTCTGAAAATACAAATACCCTGAGGAGTCAGAATTCAGGAGAAAGTAGTCAGAATGGGAAAGAACAACAAAAACCAGCTCTCGCGAGGACATGTCATGCCAAGCGCGAAATAAAAGCACCACCTGAGAAGTTACAACTCTTGATTCGTCAGTCATGTACGTCCTATCGGTCTTATTGGTCCTATCAGTC
>PWGE01000231.1 GCA_003554345.1 Candidatus Sumerlaeota bacterium
CAGGTGGACGGATTCCGGCTGGACGCCGTGAAACATATCTTCCCCTGGTTTTTTAACGATTTCTATGACGAAGCGGTTTACCAGAAAGGGCGCCCCAATCTGCAGGGTGAGTATACCACCCCTTTCAGTTTTGGAGAAGCGTATGAAGGTGATTTTGGAGCGCTGCAGGAGTATGTTCGCAAAGATGGTTACGGGAACCGCGATGTCCTGGATTTTCCCCTCTTTTTCACCCTGCGGGACATTTTTAATGCCCAGGGATTCGGAGACCTTCGAAATTTGACCACTGCCAGTGTTGACGGCATAGACGGAAACCATAACAGTGGCAACTACGGCGTTCACTTTGCCGGGAGTCATGATGATGAGGCACCGGCGGCAGATAATCCCGCCCATGCTTATATTCTGACCCGGGCCGGCTATCCGCTGGTCTATTTTAATGCCTACGAGTTTGGAGACGGGCGTGATTTTCCCAAAGCGGGCAGAGGAGACGCTCTGGGAGGCCGCTATGGGGAACTTATAACACGCCTGGTCAGTATCCACAATGAGTACGCCCGGGGTGAGATGAAAATCCGCCGGGAGGCTGAAGACCTGTACATCTACGAACGCAGCCGCAACCTGCTGGTCGGCATCAGCGACCGTCAGGATGAAGGCTACCGGGAAGCAACGGTATATGTGGACATACCTCCCGAAACCGAGCTACGTGAACTAACCGGCAATCACGGTCAGTCAGAGGATATACCGGAGTATGTAACGGTTGACAGCAACTGGCAGGTAACACTCAGAGTGCCTCATAACGACCAGCAACGGGGCTATGTGATGTACGGACCGGACAATCCGAAAGGTGACTTGAGTATTGACCCGGTAAGCCATGTCATACCTGCAGACAGTGAAGACAAATCGCTGGCGCAGCAGCGGCTGGCTGATATTCCAGTGGTCACAGCCGATACCATTACCCTGAGCTTACAGACAACAGCCGAAGTGCCGGAGGATAATGCCATCTTTCGCCTGAACCGGGGAGAAAATGTCACGGGCGACATGTTTATGGAGGGCGATTTTGCCGGTTTTGAACTATTTGAATTTAGCGATCCGCAGCATGATGGAGGAATCGGACTGTATGAGCAGGTGATTGATGTGAGCGACCTGGAAGAAGGGTATCACTACATTCGGGTCGCTGCTTTTATCAACCGTCCCGAAGATTATCCGTATATTTATACAGATTTTCGCAAAGTATTTTACCTGGACCGTAAGGGGGCCGAAATGGAAGTACTGTATCCGCCCCTGGAAGACGGGACTCATACCATAGAATCACAGGAATATGTGCTTCGTTTTAAAAATACCTGTGGAACCGGTAACAGTTTTCATATCTTTTTTGACGAAGATGCTCAGAGCGAAAATGTTGATGACTATTTAGATAAGTTGAGCGAAGAAAACCGTATGACGCAATACGACCGGCGGCACTGGGAATACCAGTGGGAAGATATTCCACCGGGAGAGCAAGCAGTGGCGGTAGTGGGCTTTGAAGAATCCGGACGGGCTTCCTTAAACCGATGGGATAATTTCGAGGTGGAAACCGGGATCAGAAACTGGATTTTGTATTAAAAAGATAAAACATGAAACCTCTTTTTGCAGGGATTAAATATTAAAAACCAGCGGGTGGCAGATAGAGAGCCTTCTATTATGATAGATCGTATAAGCATTTAAAAACTTCGGTCATTATGGATATAAGGAAACCCCGGATCATTTCTGCCAGTCGTAGAACTGATATTCCGGCATTTTTCAGCAAGTGGTTTGCCAATAGAATCTGCAAGGGATGGGGCGTACGATATAATCCATATAATCATCGGGTTTCGTCTGTTTCTTTAAAACCAAAAGATGTCGCAGTCATTGTTTTCTGGTCTAAAGACTATAAACCTCTTATTCCTTATCTTCCTCTCTTCGATGCAGGAAACTTCAAGCTGGTCTTTCACTTTACCATTACAAATCTCGGTGCTCCTTATGAAGAGAATATTCCACCTTTTGAGCAGACGGTACATGATTTCAGATTTTTAGCACAGATATATTCGCCGGAGCAGATTTTCTGGAGATATGATCCCATTATTTTGACTGATAAGCTTGACTGTCATTTTCATATTGACAATTTTCGGCGTATTTGCAGGAAACTGTGTGGATACACTCGAAGATGCTATGTCAACTTTATGAATATTTATAAAAAAGTGGCAAGAAGGTTGGAAAAAGAAGATATTCGTTTGAGGTTTTCTCATGATGAAAAGAAAAAGTTGGTTATCACCCTTAACCAGATTGCTGAAGAGTATGATATCAGACTGTATAGCTGTTGTAATGACTTTCTCTCAGACCGGATTATCAAGAAGGGCGCCTGTATTGACGCAAAACTGTATCAGAAGCTATTCAATATAGATTCCCGTTCTTATGCATTGAAGCCTTCACAAAAGGGATGCGGGTGTTATGAGAGCATCGATATTGGAATGTATGATACTTGCATGCACCGGTGTTTATACTGTTATGCTAATAACTCCGGAAGCACTGTGAAAAGGAAGTACAGGCAACATGATCCCCATTATCCGGCTCTTTGCCAGGATATTCATCCGGATAACATACAGGGTGTAAAAAAGACTGTGAAAAGACAATTCCTGTTTTAATATCTAAGATGAGATTGAGCCAGGAAAATCCTTAAATGCCTTCATCCAGGATTACCATGCAAGTGTGAGTTATATTGTTTCTGTTTTAGGGTTCATACCGTATTGATTCTCCCCGGAATGACCATCCAATACCATGAATATCAGAAGGATGATTGCCCCGAAAAAGGGAACGAGGCTGACTAAAACCCACCAGCCACTCCGACCTGTATCGTGCAGGCGGCGAACTGTAACAGCTAACCCTGGTATCAGGATAAATAAGCCGTAAAGGGTGCTCACTATTGCGGGGCTTCCCACAATCCCTTCAATAGAACCAAGCACAAAGGCAATAATGAGATTGAAGAGAAAAAACATCCAGTATTCTTTCCTCCTTGCCCTGCCATTGAATACCGCATACTTTTTTAATACTTCAAGATACCAGTTCATGGTTTCCCCCTTTCTTAAAAGCTTTTATGCAAAAAAGTTGCACTTTTAATAATATGCCAGGATGTTTTCAGTGTCGCCTTTGTGGCAATATTATTATATAACGATTATATAAAATAACGCTTACATTACGTTTAATATGGTGAATACCTATGAGATACAGTACGATTGCATGAATTTTGTAATGAAAAAAACAGATTTTGTTTTCAAAGATGCCGGATGGTAAATAGGTGTCGTATATATAAAAACTATTTGTACTCTCATATCAGGGTGAATAGTTATAAATTGAAAAAAATAGCATAGAATTATTCAAAATAGTATTATAATACATACATGAGAATTCAAATGTAATAATCCCGGGGAATAATATTGCAAATACAAAGATATATTTTCGTTTTGCTGATTATAAGTGGGGTGATTCTCAGGGTCTTGGGATCTGCTATTTATATAAGCAGCATACAAGAGCTCCAGCAAATTGGCACTGACGATTATCCGCTGTATGGGAGTTATTACCTTACTCAGGATATTGACGCCTCTGAAACTGCTGAATGGAATGATAATAAAGGATTTAAACCGATTGGGAGCAGCATTAATCATTTTTCAGGTGCTTTTGATGGGCAGGGGCATGTTATCACGGGACTTGTTATGGACCGTGGGGCAGAAAATTTTGTTGCACTCTTTGGTGCAGTCTCTGGTGAGGTGAAAAATCTTTCCCTCCGTGATGTTTCTATTTCAGGAAACACACGAGTTGGGGGGCTGGTTGGCTTGAACGTAAGTGGAGGGACAATTTCAAACAGCTCTGTAACCGGCGAGGTGACGGGAAATGAGTATGTCGGCGCCCTGGTAGGATTTAACCAGGCAGCTGTACAGAGAAGTTTTGCCTCGGTTGAAGTGACAGGTGTCGAAAGGGTAGGGGGACTGGTGGGAACGAACTGGCCAGGAACGATATCGAATAGCTATGCGACAGGAGCCGTGACGGGACAAAGCGATGTGGGGGGCCTGGTTGGCGAAAATTATGGAGGTTCTTTATTTCATTGTTTTTCCAGTGGTAAAGTTTCCGGGGATGACGATACGGGAGGGCTTGTTGGCTTCCAATTTGGTCCGGAAGCAATAGCATGTTACTGGGATATACAGACAAGCGAGCAAGATGAAAGTGCCGGTGTAGAAGAAGACCGGTCAACAGAAGAAATGACCTATCCTTATGCAGAAAATACCTATACAGAATGGGACTTCGAAAACATATGGGTTGCTGATAGTGACGGTGTAAAGAATAATGGCTATCCTTATCTTCAGGAGCCGAATTGGTATGATTCAAAAATTGTAAGCTGTGATTTGTCTGCCAGTTTACCGCTCAATCAGCCTTTCAGTATGACGCTCAGGATTCGTAATACGGGGAAGAGAATCTGGAAAGCATCTGAAGGTATTTATCTTGGTGCCGTCGGTGATGAAGATTCCCTGGCACCTCCTCATTACTGGAGAGTAGAACTGAATTACGATATTTTGCCGGGAAGTCTGTATACTTTCACCATTGAATTAAATCCTCAACAGGAAGGCACTTTTGTCACTGAGTGGCAGATGCTTAAAGAAGGCGAATTCTGGTTCGGAGAAATCTTCAGCCAGGAAGTAGAAGTAGGGGGTCCCATCG
>PWGE01000341.1 GCA_003554345.1 Candidatus Sumerlaeota bacterium
AACGCGGTTGAATTAGGATTAAAAGCAGTAGCTATTAAAGATCATGATACGCCCCCTCCTGAATATATTAATACTTCAAAAGGAGAAGTTCCAATCAAAGAATATGCTAAAATTTGCGGTATTGAGCTTGTTCTAGGATATGAGTTCTCAACCGATACCTACGTTGATGATGTTCACATAATAGGCTTTGAACTTGATTGGAGTCATCCTCTGGTTAAAAAGGAAGTGAATAGAGCTAAAAAAAGTAAAAGCGAGGCTTATAGAAGATTGTGTGAAATTTTGACTGAAAAGGGAATGCCAATAGATTATGATAAAGATATTCTCAAGTATCATGATAGCGATGGCAGAATTAAGAAAAGAGATTCCACTGAAGTGGAAAGAAAATTTATATTTGAAGAAATGGCAAAAAAAGGTTATGCGAAATCCTGGGAGAGGGCAAAACTTATGGTGAGGGATGATCCCGAACTGAATGTAAGAAGGCCTAAAATAGCTCCCGAGGATGCAATTAGTTTAATACATGAATGTGGAGGAATAGCAGTCTTAGCCCATCCCTATCTGATTGATAAGACAGTTAAGTCAGAGAAAATAGGAAAAGTTAGCAGGAAGGAATATATTGACAATTTAATTAACCAGGGTCTGGATGGAATTGAAGCGAGATATACTTACAATAAGACCAGCTATAAGGGCAATAAAAATCCCGAGCAAATAGAAACTGAGATCAGAAATAAATATGCAGACAAGTTGTATATATCTGGTGGCTCTGATTACCATGCTGGCGAGAAAAAAGGAGTAATTAATCCTCGGTTTTTAGGGGAAGCAGGAATTAGCTTTGGGGAATTTAACAAACTAAAAGAAGCGCTTCATAAAACTAACTGACTAGAGGTGAGTTTATGGCACTAGTCACGACAAAAGGAATGTTAGTGACAGCAAATGAAGAAAACTTTGCCATTGGAGCTTTTAATGCCAATAACTTAGAAATGGCTAAGGGAATTGTAGAAGCAGCAACTGAAATGAACTCTCCGGTGATAGTGGAGGTAAGTCACGGAGGAATTCTACATGGAGGCGTTAAAGAGATGGCAGCATGTGTTAAAGCGCTGGCCCGACAGGTGGAAATTCCGGTAGCACTTCACTATGACCATGGGACCGATTTAATTCACAACATAAAATGCTTAAGAGCTGGTTTTACCTCTTTGATGTTTGATGGTTCTGATTTGAGTTATATAGAGAATGTTAAAAAAACAAAATTAATTGTTAATATAGCTCATAGCGTTGGGGTTCCTGTAGAAGGAGAGCTGGGTAAGATCCCCGAAAATCAGGATGAAATTGCACCTGAAAAACTCATGAATTATTTAACTGATCCTCAACAGGCAAAAGATTTTGTTGACAAAACAGGTGTAGATTTCTTGGCGGTTGCTGTAGGCAGCATGCATAAAATGAAAAGTCAGAGCGTAAATTTAGATATAGATAGAATAAAGAGAATCAAAAAATATGTAAAACTCCCACTTGTTTTACACGGCTCTTCAGGAGTAACAGATAGATCTATAAAAGAAGCAATTGAAAGCGGTATAAGCAAAATTAATGTCCATACCTATTTAGCTAAAAACTTTACGCTGAAAGTTAGAAAAGTACTAAAGGATAATCCTGAAATGGTGGATTTAAGAAAATATCTTAAACCAGGCAGAGAGGCATTAAAAGAAGCAGTAAAAGAACAAATTGATCTATTTGGCTCCTTTAATAAAGCTGATAGAATCAAACACAGAAAAGTTGAAGAGCCTTCTGGATTTAAAGCAGGACGGGTAGTTGAATAGAAATATTTTCAAATTAGGAAGGATATCATGTTGCAAAAAGTTGCTAACACAGTTAAGGGGCTTTCAGTTGATGCAGTACAAAAAGCGAACTCCGGACATCCGGGAATGCCTGTAGGGTGCGCTGAACTGGGCTCATTTATTTTTTCAGAAATTCTTTCTCACTATCCAAATGATCCTGCCTGGCCTGATCGGGATAGATTTGTTCTTTCGGCAGGTCACGGATCAATGCTTCTTTATTCTCTACTTTTTTTAAGTGGGTATAATATTTCAATTGAAGATTTAAAAAAGTTTCGCCAGCTTGAATCATCCACTCCTGGACATCCCGAATACAGAGAGACAGAAGGAGTGGAAGCAACCACTGGACCCTTAGGTCAGGGCCTTGGTAATGCCGTTGGAATGGCCATAGCTGAGAGAATGATGTCAGAACGTTATAATACAGAAAGACATAGCATAGTAGATCATTACACTTATGTGCTAGCTAGCGATGGAGATTTTATGGAAGGAATAAGCTCAGAAGTTGGATCGTTAGCTGGACATCTTGGATTGGGGAAACTCATAGTATTTTACGATTCTAATGAAATATCAATAGAGGGCAGCACTGACTTGACCTTCACCGAGAATGTTCCGGCCAGGTTTGAGTCTTTTGGTTGGCACACGGTTGAATCAGTTGATGGTTATGATTATGGGGAGCTAAATAACGCAGTAAAAAAAGCCTGGGCAGAGGATGAAAAGCCAACTCTAATTGAAGTTAAAACAAAAATTGCCAAAGGAGCCCCTACTCTGGAAGATGATGCAAGTTCACATGGAGCACCGTTAGGTGAGGATGAAATCAGGGGTCTAAAGGAACATATTGATCTTCCACCAGATAAGAAGTTTTATGTTCCTGAAGAAGTTAAAGATTTTTGGCATGATAAACTGGCCGAACTGCGCTGCAATTACAACTCTTGGCAGGAAGAGTTTAAAGATTGGAAAGAGACTAATGACGAGCTTTTCCAGAGTTGGCAAAATGCTCAAAATTTAGAAATACCCAAAAGTTTTTATCAATGCTTGGAAGACATGGACATGAATTTTGCAGCTGCTACCAGGAAATCAGCTGGTAAGGTTTTAAGCAAAATCATGGAGGAAGTTAATTATCTTGTTGGAGGGTCTGCTGATTTAGCACCATCGAATAAAACCTACCAAGAAGAAATGGGAGATATACAGGCTGGAAATTATTCAGGTAGAAATTTCCATTTCGGGGTTCGAGAACATGGTATGGGAGGGATTATTAACGGAATATCATTGCACAAAGGGCTAAGGCCTTTTGGGGCGACCTTTCTTATGTTCTCAGATTACATGAGACCAGCTATAAGGTTAGCCGCAATGATGGGCCTTCCCAATATTTATATCTTTACTCATGATTCAATTTTTATAGGAGAAGATGGTCCCACCCATCAGCCAGTTGAACAGCTGGAATCTTTAAGGTTGATTCCAAATCTTAAAGTTTTAAGACCGGCAGATAGCGAAGAAGTTTTATTAGCCTGGAAACAGGCTCTAAAAAATCAAGAGGGTCCAACGGCATTGATTCTCACAAGACAGGATGTTCCCTTTCTTGATAAGGATAAAGAGCCTTCAGTAAAAAGAGGAGGCTATGTAGTAAAGGAAAGCCTAGCCCCCGATGCAATATTAATGGCTAGTGGCAGTGAGGTTTCTCTTGCCCTTGAAATCTCAAAAAGGCTTAAAAAAGATAGTGTTAAAACTCGGGTTATTTCGGTGCCCGACCGTTATGAGTTTTATGAACTGCTAAAAAAAGATGATAAGATATTGAAACCGGATTCTTCGCTCAAGGTTGTTCTCGAAGCTGGTGTGAGCAATGGCTGGCACAAATTTATAGGGCCGGATGATTTTGTAATATCAGTGGAAGATTTCGGATATAGTGCCCCAGGAGATGAAGTTGGCAAGTACTTTGGTTTCGATAAGGTTAAGATATCGGATAAAATTATTAGCAAGCTTAACAACCGCAACTTAGTTTGAAAAGTTTTTCATATTAAATAATTTTTTAATGTGCCTGTGTTTCATTAGAAATATTTAGAAATAAATTTTAATGAAATGTTTACTATAATTTCAACAAACTCCCTTTTTCTTTAATCTTTCTAACTCAGCATAATGGAGCAGTAGTGGAATTTTTTCTCCTGCAGATTTTTTTTAAACCTATTGTGGCAGTAAAAAACTCCTTATATTTAAGTTCCTTTAACATTTTGGGTAGGACTGTGAGGGTGATGTTAATAAGAATGACAAATGGGCGCATACTTTAGAGAAAGCTCTGAGCCTGAGCCTCCTCTATTACCCTTAAGATCCGGTTAAATTTAAAACCCTTAAAAAAACCCCACAGCGGCAAGTTTTACTTCGAAACTCTCTTGATTGAGTGGTGTTATTTTAATCTTATTTTTAGCTTAATCTCCCCCTTCCGTTTTGCTAGCAACTTCGCTGGTAGGATTTCTTTGTCATAATGTCGAAATTAGAAGTTGGTCTATTAGTTTCTTTTGCCTTCAAGATTAAGATACTACTAAGATATAAGGTCATAAACTCAGCTTTAAACGAGTATAGGCCTAAGTTTTTATTTAATTCCACCTTCACCTGATTTGTCAGTGTTTTCTTGCTGTGCCTTTAAAATTAATACTTTAATACTTTATAAGCTGGCTTCAAACTCTTTTTGAAGTCTAATTTTCTTTAAGCTCCTTTCGCGGGTAAGTTGGCATAATTATACCATTTAATTCTAGATTCTGAGAATATAACATTTCAGGTATCCCTTAACCTGAAGAGGATTGGTATTGTCCTGTTATACAGCAATGATTTCAGAGGGATACTTCCGCTCTTTGTCAGTCGTTTATAGCTTCT
>PWGE01000159.1 GCA_003554345.1 Candidatus Sumerlaeota bacterium
ACGGGCTCGGCGCTGAACTCTTCAAGCGCACCATGAGCAGCAACACGAAGCAACAATTCCTGAGTCTGGTCCTGTACAATTCCCGATAACGCGTCGAGGGAATTCTCCTCTTCCAGCACCTTTTCACGTATCTGTGGACCGGCAGCCTTTATCTCTCCAATAACCCCAAGGCGAAGATCGTCGCTTTCCTCCTCGTTTCCGATAATTTCGACTATTGCCGGCGCCAGCTCTCCTGCCCCTATCCCCATATCAACCATTGCCGCCAGAACTTCCAGACGCAGCCCATCCGTTTCATCGGTATTTTCAATAATATCCAGCAGCAAAGGCGCCAGCCCCTCCTCTTCAAGAAGCGGTTCGAATTCGCCGGCAAGGGCATGAGAACCAAAAGACGCCGCGAAAAGCCATACACCAAGCATTAAGACAATTGGAAAGTGACATCGTTTTTGTATTTCTTTTTGCATTTTTGAAGCTCTCCTGTCCAAGGATAATGCCGGGACAAATATTCGGTGAACCGTAGTAAAACACGCTCTAATCTTGAAGTTCCCACGGCGGCCCGTCAAAATTGAACCTGCTGCGTGACATTTGTCCGCACCTCCGTAAAAAAGTAAATATTCAGTGAACCACGTTGGCCACTGTGATTACAATACTGGATTCTGATCTTCCAGTCCAGACCAGTCCAATAAAAATTATCGCAAATGTACCCCCCCTGTCAAATGAGAACAGGAGAGCTCTTTTTGACGGATTGATTTTCTCCTGCTGTCATTCCCGTACTGGTGCCAGAGCCTCTTTCAACAAAAAGTCTCATTATACACATGCCCGATTTAATCTACATGAGATAATCAATCGGGTAAACACTGAATACATAATATCATATTTTTAAGACTTGTCAAATAAATCCCCGAGCTATAAATAACAATATTTCTGAAAATGTTTTCCAGAAGGTTTCTGGGACTAATAAATACTACTGAAAAATGTTCTCCAGAAGATTTTAGGTTAAATAAATGCTACGGAAAAATATTTTGCCAGGAGGTTTTGGAATTAATAGGGGCAATAATTTCTCTGTGCAATATGCCGCGGCCTGAAATGAATAAGTGGAGGTAGAGTGGAAATAGAGTGGAATTGGACTCACTTGTGAAAATCTCTCTGAGTGCAAAATGTTGGGTTCTGAGGGGCAGTTGAATATTGGAGTGGGAAAAGTGGAGCTTTTGGCGTATACTCTTTTTATATACCCCTCTCTCTACTATACCTTTCACCCCTGGGGTTATTACCCCGTTTTTGTTTTTATTTCTCAAGTAACTAATAGAAGAATTCTTCCACTTTCTCCACTTAGAAACACAGATGAGCCTGTGAGTGCCATAAACGGCACTCTCAGAGCAAATTTTAAGTGGAAATGCACTTCCACTTAATTCCACTTTTTCCACTCTATTTTTACTGATTTTTTTCATTTTACTCCTCTTTAAGGCCAAGTCCCGTAAAATAGACACAACCGTCGAGAGTTTTCTCATCGAACTGTTCTTCCCCGCGAACCCGGTCATATATTTTTTTAGCGGTCTGGACCTTGTAAGCGCTTGTTCTGTCACACCATCTCTCATAGGCCTCGCGAAACTCAGTGCGCCTGATTTGTTTATTTTCCCCTGCCTCGCAGCAATCACTGATGAAAGCGAGCACAGAATCGTTTTTTGCTTTATACTGAGTCTTTGCCTCCCGGCTGCCTTCCAGCTTCCAATCCTTACTTTTCAGGCGTTTTAGGCCTTCAACGGCCTTAACCAGCATAGCCTCGTGCAGGTCTTTATCCGTCGTAAAGCGTTCCCGCAGACCTTCCTTCTTTTCAGATTTAGAGAGCCGATGCTCAAACGGAAAAATTTGAATCCTGTTATACCATGCCTCTGTTTTATCAGCACATCTCGGCAGCTCATTACATGCGTAGATATGTCTGCAGAAATTTGGAGCGTAGTAGGCCCCTTCATATTTGCGCTCGATTCTCAGGCGGGGAGTTCCCCCGGTCAGGACCTTTATTGCCGAACTATCCTCTATGTAGTTGGCAGGCATATCGTCGAAAACATTCAGCAGTTTGTTCTCAAGGTGTG
Source organism: Candidatus Sumerlaeota bacterium (assembly GCA_003554345.1). Taxonomy (GTDB): domain Bacteria; phylum Sumerlaeota; class T1SED10-198M; order T1SED10-198M; family T1SED10-198M; genus T1SED10-198M. Next base: position 2,088 of record PWGE01000159.1, read on the forward strand.
CATGGATAAATTGCCTGGAAGTATCGCAAAGGGCCTGTAAGCTCTCCTCGGCGCACTGACGCCCGCCAATCATACCGGTTATCAAATTAAGGAGTGTTGTCTTACCGGTATCCGTTTTCCCGGGGAATACAAAAAATGATTTAATGAAGTTTTTCGGAATTAGCAAATATCCGATAAGTTCACAGATAGCGTCTTTCCACTCCTTGCAGATAGTATCGAGAAATTCATCCAGTTCTTCGCTTTGCGCATCCGGGTTCCAAGAGGTAGGTATTTGGATAGTGGACGGGAACCCAGGGGTATGGTCCTTGAGCTCTCCTGTAAACGGATTTAACAGGCCATTCCCTACGTTAATTAAATCTTCGTAGGGGTTAAGCTGTTCGATATCCGTTACCACCACGTTGTTCAGTGTCTTCCTGCTGTCCACAAGCCGTTTGGGCGTGGCTTCATCTCCCAGCAGCTTCTGCGCCGTTGCCTCGACATTGCCGGCAGCTCTGTATACACCGTCCTTGTAGACATAGAGTTTCCCGCCCATCATCTCCATGTCTTTCGCAAACATATAGTTTTTCCTGGCAGAAAGTTCCTTAGCGAGCAGGAAAGGTTTAAACGTTTTCCCCTTGAAATATGAGCCAATGGGCGGCATTGCTGCTTGCAGGAGCCGGTCAAAGGCTTCGTTCTCTTCCTTGACGAGGGAATCGTCGAGACCGACCTTTTCAGCCCCTTCTGAAGGGATTCGGGCTATGAGAACCCTGGCACCGCGGCCGCACAGGTAGTTTCCCAGCGCATCCTCGGCTTTCTGTACGGCCCCATTCTCCGCCGCATCAGAGTCAAACACAATATACACAGTGCGATCTTGCCATTTGAAAGCTTCAAGCTCATCTATCACCCGGGTCTTGCCAGTTTCGGAATCCACCTTCTCTTTCCAGCTCCATACTCCTGAGAGTGCAGCGGCTGTGTAACCCTCCTGATAGGCTTTCAGTGCCTTTTTTTCACCTTCGGTTATCACCAAGTCCCTGTCGGTATTGATAATAACGTCTTCCAAGTCCTCACAAGGTGGGATATATAAACGATTCCCGCCATTTTTCTTGGCAAGGTACTTTCGCCTCTCCCCGTTCCCGAAAACCAGAGGACGCTCGGGTTTGAACCGGTAGTAGGGGTCTTCTCTAAGCGGGGGGTATGGAAAGGTTAGACATGGCACCGTCGGGTCATAACCGAGATAATTTTCTGCCGCTTCGGGAGAAACGGTAACGAGGTTTGCATCTTGGATCGTTTCATCGCTTAATCCAGAGGAGCGGAGGTCTTCAATATGAGCAGGTAACAATCGGTGTTTTATATCACTATTTTGCAGTTTACCATAAAACTCATCCTCAAAATCTCCATCATTTCCTTCGCGCCCCTGCAACATTTGACACTCGGGCGACTTTTTGGTATCATATATACTAGTTAAATTAGTCTGACTTTCTAGCCCCCGATCTTCCCTGTCGGGGGCTTCTTTCATGTTTGGATTTTCCATATCATCTCCTCCTCAAAAATTAAAATAATTTTGACTAAATTTTCCATCCTATTTCCCTCTAAATATAATAAAAATAATAAGTAATGCTATCATATCAGGCCAAATTCTTCTGCCTTGTCTAAAATTTCATCATTTACCGGGGCTTTCTTGTTGTAGGGTCGATTGCAGGTGTGAACAGAATCTTCATTTGCCTTTTGAGCTTCTGCTTCAGCATTTTGATATCTCTGCTCAATGTATTCTGCTATATCCTGCCATGAAAAAATCCACCTACAACCATCTCTCTGAACACGAATTTCGCCTTTAAGAGCTCTGTTTCGAAGCGTAGAAATTCCGATCCCGAGAACTCGTGATGCCGAAGGCAAATCAAGTCCCCCGGCAAAAAGTTCTTTGTCTACGCCCAGCCAGTCCGCCAGTTCTTCAACTGTCTCGATTTCTGTCTTTTCCATATTGCTTCCTCCTGAATAAAGTTTCCTTGATTGCACTCACTATAGGGAAAAGATGAAGCAATTGGATGCATTATCACGCAATATCACGCAATACAACTCAAGGGGGAAGTCGGGAAATCAGGCGTGAAGACAGATGAGAAAAGACTGGTGAATAAAAGAGAGGGATTGAGAGCGGATAGGTGGACGGAGCTTGAAACCGGCAGTAATAGAGAGGTTTAGTAGAAGGGAGTATGCAGAGGCATTATATTAGGACTTCTCTTTGGAACGGTTTGAATCAAGGGGAAATTTATACTTCCATTTCTTTTCTTCCTTTTCTTCATGCTCAAAAGATGCTTGTGTGATTCTTTCAGCTTCATCCCTAGTGACCATTTCCCCTTTCTTCTTACATTCTTCAAAAACATCTTCTAATGCCGTAAGATAATATCCGTAAGCATAAGACGAATCCTCTGGGGCTGATAAGTCAAAATCAGGATACATTTTTTTTATTTCTTCGCCGGTCCAGGTCATTAGTGTATTTTTCTGGGCGTCATCTGGCCTAAAGGTTTTTTCGGCAACCTGCACTTGTTCATTTGTAACGTAAGCTGCCTTCTCCCCACATTCCTGACACCAAGGGATTTTTCTGTCATCGTTTA
>PWGE01000105.1 GCA_003554345.1 Candidatus Sumerlaeota bacterium
AGAAGTGGGGTAGCACGCTTTGATGCTGAATATATAACATCTGCTTCGACCTGGACACTTTTTCATTAATCTGATATAAAATTTAGCTTCTTAAAGGTCATAAAAAGGCGGAGCCAAAAAGCTCCGCCTTTTTTATGTACTTTTTATTTTAAAAAATTCTTTTTCTTTTTGGCTTTCTATGTTTCATTTTGTGTGGTTTTACATCTGTTCAGATCTTTTACTTTCCGGAGAGGATAAAAGAACACTTCATGTATTTGCCAGTAGGCTAAAAATCCTTGAAATGCCGGCACAAAATCTTGTCCAGTGTTTCTGCCAATAAATAAAAGAAACTACAAGGAAATCTTTTCTCTTTTTCATATAAAAAAGATCTATGAACAACAACTGTAATTATCCCTGCCCCCTCTGAAATGCCCCGCTTTTCCAACATTGAACTGATAAGATATCTTCACACTCTTCATATAATATCTGTCAGTACATATATTGTTGCTTGTGCCCTCTTTACCTTTCGTAATGGTGTGCGAGCGTCCCTTCCTCTATTTGCCCGGGGTCGTCTTTGACCGGGCCAGTAATGTTTTTCCGGCGAGCCACCGCTCCCACGTGTTTGTTTGCACAATCATGAAGCTGATTATTGTATTTTGAAAAGAATTGAGACGCAATATTTTGCGTCTCTACCTCGGAAAATAAAATTTTGCCACTACTTGATGATTAGCTTAAACCTCGATACATCAGATGTCAAGTGACATTATAGGATTTGAAGTATAAATCATAAATATAGTTGACAATAAAAACAAATGAAGGTACAATATAAGTATTGAGCAATGATATACAAGGAGGAGAAAAATGAATAAAAAAATAGCTACGTTAGTGTTTAGCCTGTTGATTCTTATTCCCCTGGCAGGAATGGCTGATTGGTTAAACTGGGTGCATTATGGGACAGTTCGTACCCCTGAGATAAATGAAGAACAGAGAACAATAGCTATCATCCGAATGGCGATAGATTCGACAGGAAGGTTGTATTTGAGTGATAATAGGGGGGACACTAAGGTGATCTGGTATACGGATAATCCTCTTGCTTATGAACCGGAATATGAAGTGTTTTTTGAACCTGATGTTGAATTGGCGAATGGTATGCAGGGTTTGGCCGTGTGTGATAATGACAATGTTTATGTTGTTGGTGATACCGATAGTACAGAACTACAACGTTATGTTTTCAAATTTGACCGGGATGGTGAGGAACTCTGGCGTCAGGTTATCGACGATGCCCGTGGATCGGGAGGTGATTTGCTCAGTACGGGAGAATTTGTTTCTATCCAGCACCAGGGTGTTTGTTATGTCCATGATCCGGATGATGGAACATATAGCGGTCCCTATGAGATAGGATTTGGCAATTTTACGCGTGATATCAGTATTCGCCAATCTGATGATGCAATATTCGGAATACAATCTGGTGCCGTGCGAAAAGCAACCGGGGGAAGTGCAGCGGATTTTGAGGCATATACGGTGGTTGATTTTGGCGAGGCAGATTATGGAAATACCGAAACGGCTATTCGTCCCAGCCTCTTTTATTATGAAGAAGAAAATGTGGTGATATCAACAAATTATGATGTGGATGTAGAAGATGACACCTTTGCTGCCAGTGGAGATAAGGGGCGGGTGTTTATTCAGGATGCAGATACAGGAGAGCTCTTACAGGAAATTGATGCCCCCTTTGATCCAGATACATATAATCCCGGTGCGGTCATTATTATTTCTGACAACGGTGGGGATTATCTGATGGTTTCCGGTTCCTCGACGCACATGCAACTCTATACTCCGATGCCGACCTCTGCTTCGTCCTGGACGCTGTTTTACTGAGAGCGAGATGATATTGTTCATTCCGTCTTAAGTTGTAAGTTGGAGAACTTCTCTCATATTAAGACGAGGCTTTGTAATAAAGCCTCGTCTTTTTTTTACAAAAAATGGTTGGAGTAAACAATAAACATGTTGTTCGAAAAATAGACAACGGAAAAAACGTAACATTCTGCGTTAGGGGATGGTGTTATTGCAAGACCCCGCCATTTGATTGTAAAGTGATAAAGACTGGACACCTCGTCATTTACCGTTCAGCATACAAATACAGAAGGTAGCCACGCAATATTTTGCGTCTCAGAATGGGATGGACGGTATCAATAGAAGTCTGATCCTTTTAAATGTAAAAAGAATTGCCATGTGATAATCTAAGGTGCGTAATATATTACAATGGTAGAGACGCAATATCTTGCGTCTCAGAAAGTTATTCACAGTTAATGATTTCCGATAGCCGGTAAAAAGGAACGATATGAATATTTGTGTTGTTAACCTTTTTCCCGGCATGTAAAGTCAGGTTGACCATTACTGCATTCTGTGGGGAATATTGTTTTATAAAACTTAAAAAAGAACGGGTTAATTCAGGTTTCTCAAGACTACGGTATTTTACCTCTACAGGAATCTGGTGAGTCCGGTAATCAATGAGAAAATCCACTTCCGCTCCATCTTTAGATCTCCAGAAATAAACATTCGCACCGCTGGAACGGATATTTTCTTTGATCGTATTTAAAATAAGATTTTCAAAGGGAAAACTGAAGTCAGCTGGTAAACGTAATAAACCAAACACGCCGTTGAGGTAATTTCTCAAACCTGGATCGATAAAATAATAGACCGGTGATTTTGTGATTTCCTTTCTCTTGTTACTGAAAAAGGGGGTTAATTTCTGGATTATATATGTTTTTTCTGCGTACCAGAGATAATTATGGATGGTTGGCAGGGATAGATTCAGGGTATTTGCCAGTTCAGTATGATTGACAATATTTCCTGTTTGATCCGAGAGAATACGTATAAGCTGTGAATAGCTATCAAGCTTTGCCACTTTTAAAAATGCCGAGATATCACGGTTTATATAGCTCTGATAGATTTCGTCAATAATAAGTCTTTTTTCATTGAGTTCATCTTCCAATACCACGCGAGGGTATCCACCAAAATTAAGATATTGTTGAAGATAAAGACGGCTCTTCTCTTTCTCTAATTCCAAAAATGTATCAAGTTTGTTTTCATAGCGGTACCCTGTTTTATAATTAATATACTCCTCAAAAGAAAGGGTTCCTAAATTAAAAATTCGTTTTCTTCCCGCAAGTGATTCATGTATCTTTTCTTTCAGCTCTAAACTGCCGGAACCGGACACAATAAATTTATAAGGCAGATTACGGTCATAGAGTCCTTTGAGAAATATACCGGCGTTCTCTTTGCGTTGTATTTCATCAATAAAGACAAACCCTTTATTTTGTCCTAGCTCCAGCTCAATCTTTGACAGTAATTGCAATTGAGATGTGAAAAAATATTTATCCTCCTCAATATCCAGATTCAAGAATAATGTTCTCTCTCCCCTTTTTTTTAGCTCGCTTTGTAAATGAAGCATAAGAGTTGTCTTACCAGCCTGTCGGGCTCCGACAATTAAAGATATTTCTTTTTTGGATAGATGTGTTTTTATATCGTCGTACAGCTTTCTTTTAATCATACTTCAATTTTAGTACGAGAATATTTAAAGTCAACTTTGATTATTCTCGGCTTACAGTTGAATAAACAATACTGAATTTGCCTTTCATATTATACGCCGATAATTTTTCTGAAAAACCATCGTCGCCCGGTGTTTATTTTATTACGATTGTCACCAGGCACCGACGGTGCTATTTTGGTCATATCACTAATGGAGAGATGGTTCTCAATGCGTTAGGAGAGGTGGCTTTAGAGTGTTTTGTTCAAATTCCCGCTCATTTCCCTTTTGTGGGCGTGGATACATGTATCGTTATGCCCAATCATGTGCATAGCCTCATGGTAATCAACAAACCGCATACCCAGGAGACGCAAAATATTGCGTCTCTACCACCAGAATGTTCCTCTCCGATATTATCAAACCAATTTGGTCCTCAATCCCAGAATCTGCCCTCAATTGTGCGAGGTTACAAAATCGGCGTTTCCAATTATGCCCGGCACAGAAACATTCCTTTTAAATGGCAGGCACGATATTACGATCATATTATTCGCAACGAGCAGGAATGGAATCGTACCAGGGAATATATCATCACAAATCCGAAAAGGTGGGATAAAGATAGGGAAAATCCCGATAATAAAGGAAGATAAAAACGTTGAGATTTCAACTTGCCCCTTATCATGCCCTGATTCTTTTTAAATCCCAGAAGGTAGCCACGCAATATTTTGCGCCCCGTAAAAGGTGTGGCGTCTTCGCCTAAAATTCTGCCTTTTTATTGTAAAGTGATTAAAGGACTTGCCACCTCGTCATCTACCGTTCAGCATACAAATACAGAAGGTAGAGACGCAATATCTTGCGTCTCAGAAGGTGGTGGATGGTATCAATAGAAGTCTTAACCTTATAAAAATTAAGTAAAATGTAAAAAGAATTGCCATGTGATAATCTCTGGTGCGTGATATATTACAGTGGTAGCCACGCAATATCTTGCGTCTCAGGAAGGGGGATTTCTGGAAAGCCCTTCATTATTACGTTAAGACGCCTGCACGCACGAGAAAACAAAACTCCTGGTTGGTAAAACAACTATATATTTACTTTTATAACAACGGTCTGGACTTTCTTTTCTGTCTTAACCGGGCTTTTTTAATAATACCTGATACT
>PWGE01000098.1 GCA_003554345.1 Candidatus Sumerlaeota bacterium
ATTGTTTACATTTTGTTACCGGACAAAGTTACTGTTCAGGGCATATTCCTGAACATGTATCGCCGGGAAATTGTAGGAAAAATGCCGTCCTTTATCTTTAAAGAAATACAAAAAACTCACAAGTGGAGTCATGACCAAATAGCCCCCTATTTTTCCGATGACAGTAAAACATATCTTCTTCCCACCCCCTCTGATGAACAGCAAAAAGTAAAAAAGAAAGAGACAAAATCACCCTCTCAAACTCTCAAAGATATTCCTTTCGGACAGAAATTGATCTTTAAAATGGGAGATAAGACGTGGGAAGCAGTCTACTGGACAAAAGATGAAATAGATTATGTCGTCGCACATAATACTAATGGACACTGGCAATTAATTCATCTCGACCTGAAAAGATTTAAGAAGATGAACATGCTTCAATTCGGTTCGGTCCTCTCTGAAGAAGAGCTCAAAGAAATTCATGACTATATCAAGTATCATGGCGACTGAAGCCCTCTGTATTTCTGAATGCTATCGATACCGTACAGATAGTGAAAAGCCATACTCTATCCTTCCTCTCTTATATATGCTTCCTACAGGAGTAAAAAATATTTCTATCCTTTTTTCTCCGTAAGAAAACTTTCTTACATCTATTGATTAATCAACAAAATTACGCTATACTGTTAGTGTTCTTAAAAATATAAGCAAGAGGCATATAAAGAGGCTGATGACAGACACCAGTTTTTCCCGTTTAACCAGCTCACCACATCAACTCAACGACTATTCTCCTCTTATCCTCTGGGTTGATGATGATGAAACCAGTCTTGATTTTGGCATGCATTTTATTCAACGTCTTCATTACAGGGTGCAGGGGGCTACAGATGGCGAACAAGCCATTCAGATGGTAGAAAAAGAAAAACCTGATTTAATACTTCTTGACATTCAAATGCCTAAAATGAATGGGTATGATGTGTGCCGAATTTTAAAAAGCAATCCTGAAACAAACATGATACCTATCCTTATGATTACGGGATTAGCAGATAAAAAAGCAAATATACGAGGTATTCAAGCCGGTGCAGACGATTACATTACCAAACCCTATGATATAGTCCTGCTTGAATCACGTATTAATAACAGCCTCAAGCGCAAGATTTATTATGACCAGATTCTTTACTACCAGCAAAAATTAGAACATTACAACAAGGACCTCGAAGAAGAGATCTGTCATCGCATCAGGGAAATTATTGACACTCAAGAGGTTACCATTTTTGCTCTTGCCAAACTGGCAGAATCCAGAAACAGGGAAACCGGTGCGCACCTTGAGAGGATTCGTTCCAGTTGTCGTGAACTTGCTATACTGCTCAAAAAAAACAATCCAAAATACAGGACCATTATTGATGACGCCTTTATCAATCATATTTTTTTAAGCAGTCCTCTTCACGATATCGGTAAAGTCGGAGTAAGTGACAGTGTTCTTTTGAAACCGGCCCCTCTCACGAAAGAGGAATTTGAAGAAGCCAAGCAACATACCATTATCGGGGGACAAACACTGGAATCAGCAGAGAATAAACTGCAAACCCATAACAACTTTCTCAAAATGGGACGAGAAATAGCCTACTACCATCATGAAAAGTGGGATGGAACAGGATATCCTTATGGCCTTACCAGTGAAGAAATTCCACTGGCTGCACGAATACTGGCCTGTTCGGATGTATACGACGCTCTCACTCATAAGCGCGTTTACAAGTCTGCTTATACCCATGAAGAAGCATGTGACATTATCCACGATTCATGCGGCACACACTTTGATCCTGATATATCTTTTCTATTTCTTGAAAATCATAGATTATTTAAGGAAATTTCCAGTCGTACACCGGATGGATAAAAAACATAAAAGGCAGGAGGTATAGTAATGAAGGCTACAAAGATTGCACTTGTGATCTTTTTTATGGTTAATATTCTGGCAGTTGGTCTCATGGCGGAAGACATTGTCGCTCATTTTGAGGGTGGCGAAATCAGCCGCGCTGAACTGGAAAAAGCCATATCGGTTTTACCCTGGCATATTCAGGACAAATACGTGCTGGGAGATGACTATTCACACCTGGCTGAAGTGTACGCCATTGGAAAATCTTTAACTGAGGAACAGGTGAATTTTGTCCTGGAAGATGAACAAGTTGCCCGCACACTTGATGATAAGAAAGAGAGCATCTTAAGTCGCACCCTTTATGAGAAAGAGATTGATAAGAAGATCGAAATTTCTGAAGAAGAAATGAAACAATATTATGAAGAAAATAAAGAAGAACAGTTTCACACCCCCGAGCGCTATAAGATCAAGCACATTTTTATAAGCACTTACGAATATGCCCCAAAAGAACATACTGTTGAAGAAGGCGAGTCTCTTTATTCCATTTCTAAAAAATATCTGGATACCGATCATTATGCACCGGCTATAAGGGAACTGAACGATATGGAACCTGGAGAAAAAATAAAACCCGGTGATACCATAAAAATCCCCTATACCTGGAGTGGAGACCGGGTGCCTATCGAAGATGAAGAAATACTTGAAACCCGACGCGAATGGGCTGAATATATTCGTGCCCTTGCGGTAAGACCTGATACGAACTTTTCTGAACTGGCCAAAGAATATTCCCAGACTGACCAGGAAGACAAAGGCGCTATTATTGGTCCTATTCCTGATCCCCGGGCTCCAAAACCACTTTTGGCCGAAATCAAAGAAGCTCTTCAGGATATGGAACCTGGTGAAATTAGTCCCGTAATACGCACCAAACATGGATTTGAAATAATTAAACTTGTAGAAATTATCCCTGAAGAAACCAAATCTTTCGAAGAAGCTGAAAGACAAATACGGTCCCGGTTAAGAAGGGAAAAACAACAGGTGCGGGTGGAAGAATACCTGGAAGAACTGCAAAAGGCTCCTTTTATAACCACCTATTATGAAGAAATCCTGGAACAAGAGGATATCGCCGAAGATGCTGTTCTTCTTGAAGTCGGTGATTTTACCAAGACCTACGGTGACGTTCGAAAGGCTGCACAACAAAATCCGGGTTTACAGGAAGTGCTTCATGATTCACAGCAACTGGAACAATATCTTCAGAGTATAGTAATAAGAGAAGCAATAAGCAAACAGGCCCGGCTGGATGGTATCCACAAATCCGAGGATTTTCAGGAACAATATTCCGCCTTTAAAGCTATCACTATGGGAGACCGGTACCTTGAGAAAAAAGCCCGCCAATTGAGTGACGAAACAGAGGTTGATGAAGAGACCCTTAAAAACTACTACGAAGAAATAAAGAACGATTTCTACCAGCCGGCACGCTATCAGGTAGCACAAATCAGTCGCAAAATCGAAAACTCAGAAAGTGAAACACGCCAACTCCTGCAAGAAGCCTATGAAGAATTACAGGCAGGAGAAGCTTTTGCACAAGTAGCCGAACAATATTCTACTGATGCCTACGTTGATAAAGGAGGTCAGGTTGGTTTTATAAGGGAAGACGCCAGGTCCAGAGAATATATGGAAACTGTCAAAAGCCTTGAATCAGGCAACTATTCTGAACCCGTACGCATTCAGGATGCTTACTATATCATCCAGCTTCTTGATCAGGAAGACAGTTATACGCAACCCTTTGAAGAAGTTATGGATCAGGTAGAACGTCGTTATCATTCCAGACAGTATCGGGAAAAACACGATAATCTTAAGAAAACAATGCTGGAAGAAATCGGGTATGACCCAGCCGCCTGACAGAATGTCCTATGATGAGAGTAAAGACATATAACAACTTAATGACCATACCGGGAAAAGGCATTTTCCTCCTTTTCCTGGCGCTTCTGTTACTTGTCTCCTGCCATCCTGATCCTGCTGAACCCAGGTACGAACCTGAGACAATCACTGTCAAAGGACGCATAATAGATGTAGACGCCCCGGTAGCCATATTTATTCCTGGTTCACAATGGTTATCCACGGACAAAGACGGCTATTTTCAACTGGATATTAATCTGGAAGCATTGGAAGAAGAGTTTCCTTTAGAATTGTACGCTTCTCCAGCCACTTTTCCCTCAGTGCTTTTTAAAGAATTAGACAAAGAAAGCCTCTTAAACCTCCATGAAGAAGGAATCTACGACATGGGAGATCAGTACCTCAACCTGGAAAAAGAAGAAACAACAAGTGAGGAAAAAGCTGAAGAGGTCAAGGGGAAAGTAGAGCTCGAAAATAAAGACAAATACCAGGGAATCCTGGTACTTATTGAAGAATTGGGACGAACCACCACTACCAATCAGGAAGGAAAATACTTTTTCACTGATATACCGGTGGGAAACTATACCTTCCATTACATGAAAGACTCCTTTGAAGTATATACTATGGACAATGTTAATATACCTTTTACCACATCATATGAGATAGATTCCATAAGACTGGAAGAGGAGGAAATTGAAGAACCGGACAGAAAAGGTACTATCAGGGGACAGGTTCGATTGGTATCGGTTGAAGGCAGGGTGATGCGGGAAGCCAGTGGAATTAATGTTGACCTTCTTAATACACCTCATGAAGTGGAAACCGACCGCCGGGGCAACTTTGAGTTCGAAAATATTGAGTACGGAAATTACTTTTTAAAAGCGGAATTGCAGGGTTTTGATACGTATGCCACTTCTGTTTATCTGAG
>PWGE01000358.1 GCA_003554345.1 Candidatus Sumerlaeota bacterium
GAAAATATTATAACGTCAGGGTGGATGCAGGAATATGCGAGAAACGTCTTTTAGAAGAAGAAAGATAACGATTATTTTTTGTATGGCTCCTGTTTTCTGGATAGGGGTATTATTCTGTTCGACTTTTCCTGTGCTGGCAGGTCCATCTACTGCAGTGCAAAATGTGTATCTTCTGGTTATTGACGGAGTCCGTCCTGATGTGCTTCAGGAGGCTTATACGCCACATTTAGATGGCTTAAAACGAGAGGGGGCTTATACCGGTAAGGCATGGACGGTCTTTCCCTCTACTACCCTGGCGGCTATTCCTTCTTTACAAACGGGAACGCCTCCGGAGGTGCACCAGGTTACCGATTGGAATGGTAGTGTGCGGGCTCATACCCTCACAGAGGTGTTCAAAGAGAAAGGTAAAACTGTGGTTCTGGTGCGCCAGAGTGGAATAACCGGTAATTATCAGGCGGACTATGCAACCGGTTTATGGTATCCTTCTTCGGTGGATAATCCGGACAGGTATTTTGTTGAACGAGCACTGGAACTCATAGATGAATATAACCCCTTTTACCTGACCTGGTATTCTTCAACTCCGGATAATCGGGGGCATCGTTATGGACACGATAGTGAGGAATATCAACAGGCTATTGAGCATGTAGATGGAGAGGTGGGGATTTTTTTAAAAGGATTGAGAGAGAGGAACCTCCTGGAAAATGCTTTAATAGTGGTGACAACTGATCATGGAATGACCGGAAAGATGCATAGTCTGGGTTATGAGACTGATATGCGTATTTTTTCCATATGGCGGGGCCCTTATATTAAAGACAATTATCAGATTCCGGAAAAGAAGCATATTCCCGGCAGGGAAGCGGCGAAAGTGATGATAGATGTAAAAAGCGTTTCGCAAAGTGAATGGTGTGCCGAGACTATTTCCTGGAATAATCAGCCCGCGACGGGAAAGAAAGTGGCTTCCTCTTATGTGGACGAACTGGGATGGCATGGCTGGGATTTGACAGATTATGTGAAAGAACAGTCCTTCGATAATTCTTTAAGCGTGGCCATGATGGCAAGAGAACCTGAAGGTGAGGTGATTTATGAGTCGGTTTTCTTTAATACTACCAGATGGTGGACAAATCCTGTTTCTCTGGAAATTGAGTATTCTTATGATGATGAAAGTGCCACGATGACCGTCAAACCTGAGAGGGAGGCTTTCATTAAAGAAGAAGAACCGGATGCCGTTTTTAACGAGGGAGAATATTTTTTTATCGGGCGAAATTACTATTTAAAAGGAAGGGCTTATTTGCATTTTTGCCTTGAGGAGATTTCAGGTTCTCAAAGTATTGAAAAGGCCACTTTAAGAGCCTGGTGTTGGCGTCAATGGCCGCCTGAAGGTCATCAGGAAACGGTTGTTTCTCATGAAATAATTGATATTGCTCCTACTATTGCTTTTCTCACTGGAATGCCCCCACTCCGGGATTCTCAGGGAAGGGTGATCAAAGAGATAATTAAAGCGCCGGAATGAATGAATGTACTGCCTGAGAGGTTGTTATTGAAATATATGGTAAGGGATTCCGCCGGTCTGCCTGTTAGGCTTGATGACAATACTGTCCACCTTAATTATTGAGTCTATATACATATTTTGATCGGGGCGTAACCCGAAGCTTCCATAGAAAAGTTCAGTTTCTTCAAACGGGATACTGGTAACATGCCTGGAGTTTTTGTATATGGATATTTTTTCTGTATTTCCTGTTATTTCCACTGTATAAAGTTTATTTGTTTCTATTCCATTATTCAGAGAACGGTATGGCTCTTTGAAATTGTAATAACATCCCTCATATCTTCTGATACGTATACTTCGGGTTCCCAGCCAGAGTTCATAGTAATCATGAGCCCCTTTTACAAGAAAAGGGATGCGAACATATTGAAAACGAGATAAAGGAGATGTAACTTCAAAGGTGACCTCGTAATGAAAATTATCCCGTCTTTTCTCCCCCCTTTTCCATAGTCCTCGTGGAGCCAGTAATGCCCGGGGATTTGGCAAAATTAAACGCTCTTCTTTAATAGAGGGAGTATCTATGTCCTGCCATGAGGTGAATTCGGTCCACGGATAGGTGACTCGATTGTGATCGGTAAGTGCCAGAATCTGAAAACCTGCTTCTTGATAATTATCTGCTAATTGATGAGGATGATAATATCCATCTGAAATGGTGGTATGAGTATGAAACTGAGCCTTATATTGCTGAAAGGAATTCCAGCAGATATCCTCGTAAGGATTGACAGTGAGGGAGATGATTTCTTCTTCTTGCTGAAACCCAAAAGGCTGAGTTGCCAGGGTGCCTCCTTCTCCCTGTATCTGGGCGCGAACATACGTGCTGAGATTTTCGTTTGTACCGTATTCAAGGAGCTTGCCGCTATGTATAACCTCACCATCTGCAATCCACAAAATCGTTTCGTAATTCTGTGCCTCTATCTCGATTTTGCTTGATGCCTGATCTGTGGAAATAGATGTAACAGCAGGTAGAAAATCATACTCAAAACCCCGCCGGGATACTGTGAAAAATTGGCCATTAAGAAGGGCATTATAGAGAGTGTTGCTAGAGAGGTCTTCCAGTATCATAAGGCAATAGTTTTTATTGAAATCTCCGGAGTGGTGCATATCATCAACACCGAATCCCCATACAGGACGGTGGGGCATAAGGTCTTGTAATATATTATCCCAGAGCGGTGTGCTGTCAGCATACCGATTGTATATTTCTAATCCAATAAGAATGTCGGTTTTCTTAAAGTAATTGACATACCATTCCCAGTCATGTGGTCCATGATAGCGTTCAGGATGAGCCCAGAAAAGAAGCCCTCCTCTTTCTTCTGCTCTTTGAAAGGTAGACTCATAATCATCAGAATGCTTCCAGAGAGTATCACTGAAAAGTGATACAATATGATGAGGAGAATCCAACTCCGCTCCTTGCACCGGAAGCATTCCCATTTCTTGAGGATTTCTGTTTTCCAGGGGTTCATCTATTTTGGGATACTGAAAAGGAAGGCGCTCATCAACAAAGTCCCATTCCTTCCATTCTTCTTCTGTATCAAAATGATGGAAGATGGTATCACTTACTACGTCTGGCTGCTGTAAAGTGAAGAAAACAGCTGCAAGAATGGGCAGGTAAGAGATGCAACAAGAGGGGAGTTGGGGTGGGAGGGAACAAAAAGATTTTATGATCTTTTTAAAAATTGTCTTCTCCACTTGAAAAATGGCGGAGGATACCTGATAAAGTGAATGGTGGTGACAACCCCCATTATAAGAGTGGGGATAAGTATGAGCCAGGGACTGGGGTCCTGGATAAAAAATCGCTCAAGGTAATAGAGGGTAAAGGGCCCGTTGTATACACTATCAGGATTATACTGGGCACGAAAGACGTTTTCAAGGGATGTCAGGGGACAGGTGATGCGAAAGACTGCAAAAAAAGCTACCAGAAAAATGCCTGAAAAGTGAAAAGTACGAAAAACCCATCTTCGTATAAAACGCTGGTCGCTATATTTTTGCAAAACATACCAGAATCCAAGAAGCATGAACCCGATCCATACAAAGTGGACGGCGGCAACTGATAGGGCTAAATAACGATATACCATGATATCCTCCTCGTTTCAGGAGACTGATATGAAAATCTCGCATAATTATAATTGTTTTTTTAGCAAAGTAAAGAAGGGGCCTATTCCCCTTTATTGCTTGCTTTCAACCTCTGTAAAATGCGATGATACAGGTCTAACTCCTAAACCGGGACGATGAGAATATTTCATTCTCCCTTTGTTGTCAATAGAACACCCTTCAAAAGGATCGTTTGCTATTAACTTATTGCCATCCAGGTCAATAAAATCAACCAGGGGAGCCAGTTGAGCTGCTGCTGAAACCCCTACAGAAGTTTCCAGCATACAACCAAGCATTATTTTAAGGTCGTAAAGGCGGGCCAGCTCAATCATGGTAAGTGCCGTTAAAATGCCCCCGCACTTCATAAGCTTGATATTTATTCCATCACATACCCTGTGCCAGTTAATAATGTCGCGAGGGCTCAGGATACTTTCATCAAGAATGACCGGAAGCTGGGCTACTTCGTTAAGCTTTTTCTGTCCTTCATAATCATCACGCTTTAAAGGCTGTTC
Source organism: Candidatus Sumerlaeota bacterium (assembly GCA_003554345.1). Taxonomy (GTDB): domain Bacteria; phylum Sumerlaeota; class T1SED10-198M; order T1SED10-198M; family T1SED10-198M; genus T1SED10-198M. The sequence goes on from PWGE01000358.1 coordinate 4,144, forward strand.
TACAAACTCAATATCCAGATCTTTCATCTGGGCAATTTTTTCTCTGGCTTCTTTCCAGTTCCAGGCTGTATTGGCATCCACTCTTATTCTGCCTTCGTAATTTTGACGGATTGCCTTCAGGATATCCATGTCACCTTCAAAACCGACTTTTATTTTTAGAACAGGGTAACTTTGTGCATTTCTGGTTTTTTCAAGCATTTTATCTAAAGAGTCAATACCGATGGTGAAAGAAGAGAGGGGAATATTGTCAAGGGGAATCCCCAGAAGCTTATAAAGGGGAACATTGAGTTCTTTGCCCAGTAAGTCCCATGTCAGAAGATCTAAAGAGGCCCGGGAAGCATGAGAATGAGGTAGACGGGAAAAGACCTCCGGCAGAAGTTGACGGTATTGAAAAAAATTCCAGCTGGAATAATTATCCAGACACTGTAAATCACTGGCTACTGTTTCCCGGGTTTCTCCATACAGCTTATAAGGAGTGGCTTCTCCCCATCCTCCCCGGGCATGTAAAATA
>PWGE01000042.1 GCA_003554345.1 Candidatus Sumerlaeota bacterium
CGCATACTGAGGTCGGCATCCTCATAATAAGCAAAATATCTCTCATCAAAAAAACCACATTTTTCCAGAGCCTTTACAGAAAGAAGAGCGGCCCCTCCACAAAATCCGAAAACCGGCTGAACCTTTAGCGAAACCTCCTTTTCCTCTTTACCCAGAAATCTGCTGTCACACGCTCCCCAGCGATGAAGCGTAAGGCCACAATTTTGCAATGTCTTTCTATCTTCCAGATACAGGAGCGAACTGACCGCGGCTACCCGTGGTCTTGATAGCATGACATCCAACAAGGACTCCAGCCATTGCTCTTGTATAAGAATATCGTTGTTCAAAATAGCCAGATAGTCATAGTCACCGGCTCGTACAACTTCCTGAAAGAAAAAATTGTATGCCTTTGCAAACCCATAGTTTTTTTCCAGTTTGAGGACCTGTACCCCGGGATAATCCTGCTTGAGAATTTTCAGTGAATCGTCAGTGGAATTGTTATCAATCACCCAGACTTTTACAGCGGGCGGAAGATATTTGCTAAGAGCATCGAGGCATCCTGGAAGAATCTTCTCTCCATTCCAGTTCAAAATTCCCAGCACACATTTCTGAAAAGGGAAGGGAGACTGATTACCGGTCATTCTTCTTTTCCGGGGATATTTTTTCTTTTATGACTGGATAAAACAACTGTTGCTGGTTCCGTGTCAAAAGAGACATAACCCCCCAACCACCTGACAGAAAAACCAATCCGGCTAATGCCTGTAAAAGGAATCTGTCGGGATATATTCGCGAAACACCCAAAATGCCGCCTATCATGAAAAGAAGAGGAACGATATACACCAGAAAAGAAGCAAGAAGTGGTGCCTGATGTTTATAATAAAAAGAAACCCTATCACCTTTTTCCAGCTCAATGGAACTATAAGCTATTTTTTCTACATCCCCCTGACCACATATCTTTTTCAGTCTGCATTTACCACAACCTCCTGCCGGTTGTATCTTGATTCGATAGCGATGGGCGTCCTCTTTTTCCGTGACCACGCCAATGTGGTCCAATTCTTCGCTCATACGCTTTCTTCCTGCCTTTTGAATTCGAACCATGTTCCGTTTTGACCCTCAAGGGCGGAATTGAGCTTTTCTGAGGTAGTAATCAGAGCTTTTCCTGCCGGATTATGTTCCAGGTATTGAATAATTGCCTGAATTTTCGGCCCCATACTGCCGGGAGGAAACATTCCCTGGCGATAATATTCTTTTAATTCATGAAGGGCGACTCGATGGAGGGGCTTTTGGCGGGGGGTATTATAATGCAAATATACCTTTTCTACCGCCGTTATAATGACAAACAGGTCTACCTTAAGACAGCGGGCAATAATAGAGGATGCCAGGTCTTTATCGACGACGGCTTCCACACCATGAAGATAGCCCTGGTCATCCCGAAATACCGGTACACCGCCTCCCCCTGCTGCTATAAGATGAAAACCCTGCTCCACCAGTTTTTGCACAGCCTTCATTTCTATTATCTCCAGGGGTAGAGGAGAAGGGATCATTCTTCTGTAACCCCGCCCGGAATCTTCCTCAATAATCCAACCACGTTCTTCTCTCAATTTTTCAGCCTCATCTGCTCCGTAAAATCTTCCCACCGGTTTAGATGGCTTTTCAAATGCCGGGTCATCCTTATCCACCAGGGTCTGAGTAACAATAGCCACCACCTCTTGATCGATTCTCTTTTCCTTCAACTTATTATAAAAAGTCTGCTGAAACATATACCCCATGCCTCCTTCAGAATCCGACACACAGACATCGAGAGGAAGGGGATAAATATACGAAGAAGAATACTCGCTACGCAGAATAATATTACCAATCTGGGGACCATTCCCGTGGGTAATAATAAATTGATAATGGGGGTGTGTCACCAGGATATCAGTGAGCTGGTCAAAGGTTTCCTCACTGTGCTTGAACTGTTGAAGAATATTGCCTTCTTCATCCGGCTTATTAATAGCATTCCCACCCAGGGCGACAAGCATGGTTTTCATAGCATTTTCTCCTGTCTTCCACCATTTTAAGCCGTTATCAGGATATGTCAATCGATGCAGACAAGCCATTAGCCGGCGTTGATCTGATGAGCACCCCTTTGTGGCGTGACAACATAAAAAGCAGGCATCAGACCAGTTCTGGCAGAGTATTTCTCTGCCATAGTTTCCTGGAAATAGGGAACTTTTCCCCTTTCCACAAGGTTGATGGTACATCCTCCAAATCCTGCTCCGGTCATTCGTGCACCCAGCACACAGGGTAAAGCGGTGGCTTCCTCAAAAAGAATATCCAATCCGGCATTGGTAACCCGGTAATATTTCTGCAAAGAGAGATGAGACTCTTTAAGCAAACGTCCAACTTCGATGAGATTTCCTTTTCTTAAAAACGCCGCCGTCTTTTTAACCCGTTGTTCTTCATAAACAGCATGACGCACCAGAGAGCGAAGGTCAGGAGGCAAAAGATGGCTGTACTGTTCAAAAACTTCAGGCGTAATTTCACAGAGGTGGTTTACCGGTAAGCGGGCAGCGAGTATTTCCAGGCTTTTCTCACACCCCTCTCGTTTTTGATTATACTGCCCCTTCTCAAGGGATCTATAAGTCCTGGAATGCACAAGAACAGCTACATATTCTCCTGGTTCAAAGGGAATATGAGAAAACTCGCTGGTATGGCAATCTAACAGCACCGCCCTCTTCTCACGGGGCAAAATAACAGCAAATTGATCCATTATCCCACATCTGACCCCGACAATTTCGTTTTCTGCCCGGTGACAGAGCAAAGCTAATTGCAGGGGGGAGAGTCCAGTATCAAAGAGGTGGTTGCCGGCCAGGGCTGTCACTGCTTCCAGTGCCGCCGAGGAACTGAGACCGGAATCGGAAGGCAGGGTGCCATTGTAGTAAATATCCAATCCCCTGGAAAAGACTTTCTCCCTCTGGAGAAGCTGAAGAACCGCCAGGGGATAACGTACCCAGCCAGATGAAACGCCTGCTTCCATATTTCTCAGAGAAAAAGTCTCTTTTTGCCCTTTTTGAGCAGAATACAGGCATACCTTATCGTCTTTTCTTTTACGTGCTACAACATACACCCCCTTATTCACAGCAAAGGGAAGGACATGGCCCCCATTGTAATCCGTGTGTTCTCCGATAAGATTCACCCGTCCAGGCGCGAAAAAGTAATGAAGAGACTCACCACCGGTATCAAATACAGTGTAAAATTCTTTCTCAAGCTTTTGTGGTTCCATTCTTTGCGCCTGTTGTTTTTATTGAACAAATATTATACCATAGTTAAGGAAAATAACGTTTTGCATGTAACGTTTGCCGATAGGAGTATTTATGACAGGGTTAGGCCGGCATCACCCCTTGTCCGGATTATTTCCAGAGAATTCTTGTCCAGCACAGACCCTGACACTATTATAAGTCGACATATCAATACCGGCAGAGTGCAATGATGAATAACTACCAGACGTATTCTTTCCCCCATGGACATATTCACACCTCTCTTTCCGGTGGACACGGGTTACATACCTGGCAGCAGTATATCGCGCACCTTCCGGGACCTTACGGCTTTTGCGACTGGAAAAACACAGAGCTTTTTTATAATAAGGAACTTGCTTTGCGTAGAGATATCTACTTAAGCCAGGAGTTTTTTTTATACTGTCCACCTTTTCCTCATCGCCTGTATTTTTCCTTATATCCTAAAACTTCTTCGGCTGCTGCTTTGCTGGTTGTTCTGAGTGGGTGGTACCATTATCATCTGAAGAAGAAGAAAAAAACGATCCATCTCCTCAAAGAGCTTGCTCCTTCACTCAGAGATTTTCATTTTTTCTATCTCCCCAAGCAGGAACCGGCATTTCTTTCTCATTTCTTCATGAAGTTTATTCATAACCTCTTTCTTGATTGGCATACCAGCTGGGAATCTTCTTTCCTTTTATCGAAACTGTTATCTTCTGAATTTTCTGCCAGACGCTTATGTTATATGCGGCATACTTTCCAGCTTCCCCATCTCCCTGCCTGGCTTTTCCTCTTAAAGTATGCCTCTCACAAAAAAATTTCCTATGAAAAAGCTACTTCCCATCCCCGTTTTACTTCGCTCTTACTGCAAAAGAAACCCTCATCTCACCGCATTTCTTTACCACCTGCACTTTTGCCTTCTGCCACCTACCTTCCTCATTTTCAGAAAAACTCCTTATCTTCAATACTCAACAGGCAATTTCCCACATCATCTGTCATGAAGGTCTACCGGTATCGTTATTCTTATTACGGGGAAGAAGATTATAAGGACCTCCAGAAAATACACACCCTTTCTCCTTTTCTTTTTGAAAAGCACTTCAAAGGACAAATCAAACAAAGGCATATAGTGTATGAGAGTGCCACAAAAATAAGTTTACCTGCTGTCATACAGAGAACCCTGCACAATGAGCTTGTTGTACCCACTTCCCGACTCAATCTTTGAATGCAAATCAATTAAAATACGATAAGATACATATGGAAACTCTTTAAAAGAGGAGGAAAAGAAATGAAGCTATTTTATAAGTTAATCACAGTGATATCGATTTTTCTTTTCATGATAAGCTGTACAACAATCCAGGAGACCTTTCAATCAACCAACGATCGGGGAAAGGACATAGCCATGGAC
>PWGE01000446.1 GCA_003554345.1 Candidatus Sumerlaeota bacterium
ATTCCGGTTATGAGGATAGTAGTTATCGCTTTACAGAATGGGAAGAAGAGTATTCTACTGCCATGTGGACTCCTGAAATTGAGGAAGCGGATTTTTATCAGGTTTCTGCGGTCTTTCTGGCCAGTCCCAACAGGACTTATCAGGCTCCTTATACCATTACTCATGCCGATGGAACCGATGAGGTGGTTATCAGCCAGTATGATTCAGCTGGACGGGGGCGCATAAGGGAAGAGATTCTGGGGACCCATTATTTTGATGAGGGGACAGACGGAAATGTTGTGCTTTCAAATGACGGTGGAGAAGGGGTTTATATCGCGGATACTATGCGCTTTGTTTCTCAACCCTCTCCTTCTGTTGAAATTACTGAGATGACAATGGATCCCCAATACCCTGGCAAGGAAGATTCAGTGACTGTTTCGGCACAGGTTGCTCCTCAGCGTCTTGTAGAAGAGGTAGAAGTTCATTATACAGTCGAACCTGAAGGTATTGAAGAAGAGATTACGGCATTTCATGTGGGCGACGATTATTATGAAGCGGAAATACCGTCTCAACCATCACAGAGCATTGTTCGTTTTCATTTTTCAGTTGAGGATACCGAAGGGGAGACCTATACAAGCGATCATATTAGTTACCAGGTAGAAAAAGGAGAGTATCGTGCCATCTGGGTTGATGCCTGGGGCAACCTTTTCCATTGGCCGGCCAGAGCCGAAGAACTTGTTCAGACCTGCCGGGATAATAATATCAATACCATAATGCTTCAGGTACGCAAAGTAGGGGATGCCTACTACGATTCGTCAATAGAGCCATGGGCAACAAATATTTACGGCCCGGACGATTATGACCCTTTACAATATATTATTGACCTGGCACATGACACTTCTGACGGACAGGAGTATATTCATGTTCATGCCTGGTTTGTGACCCAGCGTATAGATACCGTTGGTGAAATGAAACAAAACCATCCGGATCATATTCTTTACCAGCATCCGGAATATATGATGGAGGATGATACCGGTAGTACTATCTATTCTAACAGCTATTACCTGGATCCAGGACATCCCGGTACGGTAGAATGGAATATTGATGTTATCCTGGATTGTATGGAGAATTACGATATTGATGGAGTGAACCTGGATTATGTCCGCTATCCTGGTGGCAATTGGGGGTATAATCCTACCAGCCTGCAACGGTTTCAGGAGGCTTATGACCGTGATGATGTTCCGGAACCTGATGATTCCCAGTGGAGTGACTGGAGACGCTTGCAAAATACCAATCAGGTCAAAAAACTTTATGTGCGCATGATGCAAAAAGACCCGGAAGTGATTTTGACTCCCTGTACCGTGAACTGGGGCTTTAATTATACTGAGGAAACTTACCCTGATTCCAGCGCATATAACGGTGTCTTTCAGGATTGGGTGGGCTGGCTTCGTGAGGGGATAATAGACTACAATGCCTTTATGAATTATACGCGCAGCCATCACTATGATCGATACGTGGGATGGACAGACCTTTCGCTGGCAAATGATGATATTCGTGGCAGTATCATTGGTATCGGGGCGTATCTTCATGATACTGTCCAGGATTCTATGGATAAGCTTCAGTATGCCCGAGATGAAGGAGCGGCGGGTCTTAATATATATTCCTATGGAAATGAGGTGAATGCCAATACCGAGGGGGAAACAGCTGAAGATTTTTATGATGCCCTGAGCAGTGAACTTTTCGAGGAATGGGTGGACCCTCCTGTGGCAGAATGGAAAGAATATCCAACGAAAGGTATTGTTGAAGGAACTATCACCTATGAAGACGAACCGGTCGATTTTTGTTCTGTGATACGAGATGAAGATGAGGACACCAGGGTTTACTCAGATGGAAAAGGGTGGTATGGTATGCTGGAAGTACCTGTGGGCACTCATATACTGACTTTTTACAGAGAAGGTTATCCTCAGCGACAGGTAGAAGTTGAGATTGAGGAAGGAGGAGATATAGTAACGGAGGATATTGAACTTTCTGAGCCCACTCTCCTGGATTATGATGCTTCAATAATATCTTATAAAGTGCCTGAGAAGATGTCGGCAGAGAATACCTATACCGTTGAGTTGACCCTGGAAAATACGGGTAATGAATCCTGGCGGATGGAAGACAACACCTACCTGGGTGCGGTAGGTGATGAGGACCTGCTTACAGGGCCTGAGAACTGGCGTGTGGGAATGGAGCAAGATATTGAGCCGGGTGAAGAATACACCTTTATTATAACGTTGTATCCCCAGACGGAAGGAACTTTTACCACCGAATGGCAAATGCTCCGGGAAAAAGACTTCTGGTTTGGAGAAGAGTTTAGTAAGGAATTGCAGATACACCAACGGACAGACGTTGATAATCAGCAATGGGAAAGATTTAAATAAGCATAAGAAAAACATTGTTTCCAGACAAAGTAGGGCTTTTATCAAGATGAAGAGAAAATTCTCATTTTTTCAGGTGACATTATACATAAGAAAGTATAAGACATTTTTCCTGTTGACGTTAAATGAGAGAAAGTTCCTTTCTGAAGGAAGTTGTGTGGGGTAATATGTATTTTCGCTGGAATATGCTATCTTTTTAAATATCAATGATATAATGATGTCCGGCAAAATATGATAAAAAAGAGAGAAGTAATATGAAATATGGAGGACTCCTCTTTGTGCTCTGTACCTTTCTTTTCTGGCAAACTTCCTGTGTATTAATACCGCAAAGAGAGATAGACCCTGATTCACCGGCAGCTTATTTCCCCGGGCGTGAAATGATAAAAGTTTTTGATGGTGGCTTCGAAGATGAAGGAATGATTCATGTGGTGGATGGGTTTTCACGTGACAGATTGCAGATCAAGCAGGTTGATCATGGGGTGGGAGTGGCATTTGTGTATCAGCTTGAAGATGACAGAGTGAGAAGGGTCTTTGGAGAAGAAGTGACTTTGTTTGAAGACGATTATCTGGGAGAGACACCTAACCAAAATATTGTGGTGCTGAAAGGTCCATTAAAGTTAGGAACTACCTGGGAAGATGAAACGGGAGCTGAATATTCTATAACTGACGTGGGGGTGGAAGTAGAGACCCCTGCCGGCTCATTTATTACGGTGGAGGTCACCTTTCGACGAGGACAATTTGTCATGAAAAGGTATTATGCCCGCGGGTTGGGGTTAGTGAAAACAGAAGGCGATTTCTTTACGCAAAGATTACAAGAATATACCTATGAAATGGATATTCTTGAAAACATAGAATCGCTTTTTGAATTGCTGGTAATATATTTTCGTTGATTTTATTACCTTTGTTCTGACTGGTGTGATAGTGGCTTTATAAAGCATTCTTCCCTGATTTGGCCGTGATACATGATGTTTAGCATATACCCCTTGCAGAGTAAATTCTGACTCATGTCATTATCTGGCAGTGTTATAATATTCAAGGTCTTCAAGAGATAGATGAGTTCAGAAAGCAATAAAGCTTCTTGATAAAATTTATGAAAGTGAATGAGTTGATAAGGCTGACAACACCTCTTATAAAAAACTGAGCAAACTGAAAGAAAAGATAAAAGCATGAGTAAAACAATGACATTCGAATATAATTTTTTAAAATAAATATAAGGATTGTGGTTGTTATACCTTTTTCCTGAGGTGGTCACTATGAAGAGTCGATATTCCAGCTTTATTACTCTTTCTCTTATCTTTCTGTTCACTTTGTCGTTGATACTGGTGATGGGAAGCGGTAAAAATCAGCCAAACTTTGCAGGAAATGCCGGGTTAAAAAGGGTTTCATTATTCTTTTCACCGGGCGAACTTTTTCCCATATTACGTGAAAACAGGATCCATCCCGGTCATTACTTACGTCTCCAATATACCAGGGGGAGACGCTATGAAGGGGTGGTAGGAAAGAGCTCAGATGATACTGTGGTTTCAGATTTGATGCTCCATAAGGATGGAAGCCTTTATGTGGGTGGTTATTTTCGCGATGCCGGAGGGGAAAGGGTTAATAATATAGCCCAATGGGATGGTAAGCACTGGCATTCTCTGGGAAACGGACTGAATGGACATGTAAAGGTAATTGAGACAGGTGAAGATGGTGACATTTATGTGGGAGGAAGATTTACTTCTGCCGGCAGAAAAACAGTGAACCATATTGTCCGCTGGGATGGTTCTTCCTGGCAACCTCTTGGTGAGGGATTGAATGGGCCAGTGTATGGTATTGCCCGGGATTCCCGGGGACATATATATGCCGGGGGCTCTTTCAGTACTGCTGATGGGAGAGAAGCGAAAAACATTGCTGTATGGGACGGTACTACCTGGAAACCTCTCAATGAAGGAGTGAATGGAACTGTGTCTGCGGTGGTAGCAGATAACGATGACATGGTATATGCCGGTGGCTGGTTTACATTGGCAGGTAATAAAGAGGCCGAGCGTGTGGCCGGTTGGGATGGCAATTCCTGGCATCCTCTGGGAAAAGGCATGAATGGAGGCGTGGAAGTTCTGGCAATAGATGAAAATAACGAGCTTTATGCCGGCGGCTGGTTTACTACGGCCGGTAATACAGGGGTGTATCGCATCGCCAGATGGGATGGAAATTCCTGGTATAAGCTGGGAAAAGGCTTTAATGGGGTAGTCCGGG
>PWGE01000087.1 GCA_003554345.1 Candidatus Sumerlaeota bacterium
ACAACATTTGGATGGTCAGCAAGAAGAGACATAGGTACTGATGAGTCTGCAATTCGATGAGAAATCATAAAAGCAGAAAGCCTTATTCCAAAAGGATTATCATGCCATCCAGGGTGCCAAATACTTACTTGTTCAGATTTCCACGTTTCTTGGGGACCAACAGTAACAGCAGTTGAAGGTATATTTGTAACAACACCTCCGCCGGATGTTCTCGCATTTTGAATCATTGTCATAGGATGCACTTCAACAACTCTGGTCTTTAATTCCCGATATTCTTCAGGAGTAGGCGGCTGGTCTTTATACGGCCCCTTTCTTTCCAAAGGATCGTTAAAAGCCCAATGTTTTGTCTCACCTTGTCCGCCCTGCATACACATGCAGGTTATTTCATCAAAAGAGGAAGAGAATTCGTCAATGTTTTCAGAAGTGGGAAAATGTAAATGTTCATCGGGCATTCGTAAGTCTTTATCAATTTGATTGAACAGAAGTTCCATGTCAGCTTTCTTAAAGCTCAGAGGGAAAGTCTCATCTGCGGTTTTTCCGTTTACTACCCACTCATCCATTCCCCAGAAATGACCTTCCCGAACATCTATCTGCAAATCATTGATTATTCTGGCTACGAGCGGAAGCTGCTCCGTTGGGCCAATGGGTCCGCAAATCCCCTTTGGATTATCAGCTGTAGAAGATGTAAATGCGTTAATATATTCTAGGGCTTCAGCAGTAAAGAACTCATCTCTTGTGTCATAAAACTTTACGGTGAATCCCGGCCGCTGCAAGTCAAGAATATCTTTAGGTGTAAGCTTTGCGGCTTCATCTAATACATTGTTATCTAATGTTGTGTAATCCCACCATTCTTTTGCCACCTTACTTAATGGTCTCATAATACTTTCACTCCCTTTTATCTTTTATTATATATTGAAAAAAGTAAAATCATCTTGTTATATAAGAAGAAATCACAAGACTTTCTGCTGGTACAGCAAAATTTTGTTGTGCTACAGTTTATTCTCCAGTTGATATTTTTCTAATCCTTGCCTTAGTATATCCATTGCATCTGTCATCGATTCAGAATTCAGGACATATGCAATCCTGACTTCATTTCTGCCTGCTCCTTCGGTATGATAAAAACCTTCCCCTGGTGCAAGCATCACTGTCTTATTATTATATGAAAAATCTTTCAGTAAATAGATTGCAAAATCTTCGGCGTTTGCAACAGGCAGCTGGGCCATAATGTAAAATGCCCCAGGGGGCTTCCTGCATAATACTCCCGGAATGTTTTGCAGTGAATCATAGACAATGTCTCTTCTTTTTCCATACTCATGTGTGACATTGGTGAAATAGGAGTCATCTATTGACAAAGCTGCTTCTGCAGACATTTGTTCAAGAGTAGGGGGGCAAAGCCTAGCTTGAGCCATTTTTAATACATGATTCAGCAATTCTTGATTTTTTGAAACAAAAGCACCAATTCTTGATCCGCAGGCGCTGTAACGCTTGGAAATGCTGTCAACTACTATAGCTTTTTGGGAAATATATTTAAATTGCAGAATACTGACGTGCTTATTCCCATCATATACAAACTCACGGTACACTTCATCAGCCACTAGATATAGATCATATTTATTGACAATATCTGCTAATGCGGATAACTGGGTTTGAGAATACACAGCACCCGTAGGGTTATTGGGATTGCAGATATAAATTGCTTTAGTCCTTTCTGTGATAAGTTCTTCAAAAGCATGGGGTGCGGGGAGGGAAAATCCATCTTCGATATTTGTCATGATCGGAACAATTGTGACGTTTGCCATTTTGGCAAAACCGTTCATATTCGTATAATATGGCTGCGGTATTATCACTTCATCGCCGGGGTCACAGATAGCAATTAAACTAAACAGCAGAGCTTCACTTCCTGAAGTGGTTATCAGGATATCCTCAGGATTTACTGAAATACCCCTGGAAGCATAATACCTTGGTAATGCTTCACGGTAACTTTCTAATCCTTGGGAGGGGCCGTAAGCTATCACATCTAAAGAGATGTTTCTGAATACATCTAACATTTGCTTTGGAGTTGTAATATCTGGTTGTCCAATATTTAAATGATACACAGTTTTACCGTTCTTTTTTGCTTGCAGGGAATAGGGAACAAGTTTTCGTATAGGAGATTCCTGCATTTCAGTAATCCGGTTTGAGTATTTCAAACAAGCACCCTCCGTAAAGTTTAATGTATTGAATAATAAACTCAGGCATATGCTTTGTAACTGAATTTTTTTCTCACTCTTCTATACTTTTTATACAAATGTAGTGATGGTCTTGTTTTCAGCTTGAGTATTAGCTTACGGTTTTAATTGCTGTAGGTCAGAAAAGGGGTAACAGTCAGGATTGTCTGCTGTGGAGATATTTTTTTCGAAACTGCGCAGGAGGGAGGGAGACGATCTGGCTGAATTTTTTATTAAAATAGTTGTAATCATCAAATCCAACTTGACAGACAATCTCTTTAATAGGGAGATTTGTAGTACGTAATAAGTGTTTTGCTTCTTCTATTCTTATTTTGGTAAGGTAAGAACTGAAAGTGTAGCCAGATATTTCTTTAAATATAGTGCTGAAATAATTTGGAGAAAAATAAACTGCTCGAGCTGTGTCTTCAAGTGTTATTTTTTTATTAAAATTTTTCTTAATAAATAGTTGGGCACGAAGAACTATGTGCCTATGGGTCTGATCGGATTCATCCGCTGAGTCCATGCTTCCTTCTTTCTTTTCTCTTTGGGATTTTTCAAATTCAAGAACAGAAATAGTCAGATCTTTGAGACGCTGCTCAAGTTTCAACTTCTCCTGTTCCTTTTTCTGGACCATACGTTTTTTACTTATCAATTCCTGCTGAAGAAGCATATCTTTTTCTACTGTAATAATATAATTTGCCATAAGGGAGAGAAATCTTACATTAGCCATGAATTTCGTATGGTCAATTGTTTTTACTTTTCTATAAGTGTTAAGCAGTCTGTCATAGGGTATTTCTAAGTCCTTCAGCTTGTTATATATTCTTTGAAACCTTGTTTCGGTTACGGGAGAAAGAGATATCTGACCTGTGTAAATTGAGCCAATGAGTTTTCCTTTGTAGAGCAAGGGAATCACCACATTTGTTAAACCAGCATGGCATTCATATATGACCAAGTCTTTTTTTTCTAAAGCTTTGCAAAGTCCGCATTCATCACTATCCTGGCATCGGCTATATCCTTCCTGAGTTTGCTGGATAAGGTGACAAAATTCGCTTTTCTCAAAAACCGGATAAAAATCAACATTATTGCACTGCTTATGTGAATAATGAAAAGATATAATTAGTCCTGTATTTTTATGAAACACATTTTTTATTTCATCAAGGATAGGTAGTTTCTCAAGCTTTTCAGCAAGGAAGTCTACATTATTTGCTGGAGTATACATAAAAATTCTCCTAAGATTGTATAAATATTCTATCACGCGGAAATTGCATATTGCAAGAATTATATTTTTTTGTAAGCCAGCTGGTGAAAAGAGAGGTTGGTTCAGCAAATTTTTCTAATTAGACCGTTGAGAACGGCATAGGCTGTATACGGTATAAAAGGATGCCGATGCTCCTCCTCACAGTTTCAAAGGGAAGGAAGAACTTCCCTACACGGGTTTCTGATGAAAAGGCATCGGTGGAGAAATCAGGAAAATATTTCATGTAGTAAACTCTGCCCTCGTCTGAAGGAGGGGATAACTGCCTTTTGTATGTATTGTCAAAACAATGGTATCATGCAGCTTGGGGAGCATTTGTTATCATAGAACGATAAAACAGTTTCACGTTTTCTTGATGCCTTTCTAAGGGTACCCTTTTTTACATGAAAGAACTGAACGAAGATTCTCCCAGTTTAAGAATGTTAAACCATGCGGACTGAATATGCTGAATCAGCTCATAGGAAGATCCAATATGAATTGTATTATTACCCTGAGAAAAAATACCATTTGAACATAACCTGCAGAGATGATGATGTGAATTTTACAGCAGAGATGGGAAGTCTTGCAGAAAGAGCAGATGGAAGAGAGATGTATCGGCATAGAGGGAATCGACCTTGCAAAATTTTAAAAGGAAGGATTTGCTTAAAACAGTAATTTTTTACACGTAATATGTTACCCTTTAACTTTGGAGTGCAGAGAGCTGCCCTCCCGAATATATAAGTCACCAGGAGGTATACTTTGAAAATTGTGGAAAGTGTGTGTGATAAGTATTTGCTCAACGAAATTGGGCATGTACCTAGTGTTTTTGGTAAAAATGAATATCAGGAAAGAATCGATAATGTCAGGCATCTCATGGGAGAATGGAATTATACACATTTGGTAATCTACGGTGACCGGGAGCATTTTTCCAATATTTGTTATTTCACCGGGTATGATCCAAGATTTGAAGAAGCATTATTAATTATTGATTCAGACGGGAAATTAACAATAATAGTCGGCAGTGAGGGAATAGAATATATCCGTTTATCCCCTGTTGAAATGGATGTGCAGTTATTCGAAAGCCTTGGTCTGATGGGCCAGCCGCGGGATACAAAAAAGAATTTACATGATTTTTTTCGATCAGCAGGTATTACTGAAAACAGCAAGGTAGGAGTCCTGGGAT
>PWGE01000249.1 GCA_003554345.1 Candidatus Sumerlaeota bacterium
CGCCACCAATGATGAAAATAAAAAAATCCAGAAAAAGAAAGTATCACGCAAAGCCCGCAAAGTCGCAAAGAAAACAAAGAATCAGTCAAGATCGTAAAAGATAAGAAAGAACGCAAAGTTAAAAAAAGGTCGCAAAAAAGACCATGACAAAACATTGTGAAAGAAACGTCAAATTATCTCGATGTAGAGACGCAATATTTTGCGTCTCAAAAGAGTTCTATTTTCAGAGGAGTTCTTCACGCCAACTCAGAGTTGGCGCCACCAATCATGAAAATAGCACTCTTTTCTTGTAGTCTTAATCTGAAATCTTATCCTCTTCATCCTGTACATCGATGCAAAATTTTCTGGATTTATCTTGACTTCATCCCCGTATCATCGATGTAAAACATTTTTTGCAGGGTTTCTATTTTCAGGGAAGTATTTTAAAGTATTTTTCGTGAAGTCTGTGCTGAAAAACAAGGGCAAAAAAAAACACCCCTGCTTTTGAAAAGCAGGGGTGTCAGAGAACAAAACAACTGCTTATTCTCTTGGTTTTGCCTTATTCACTTTGAGATTGCGGCCCATCACTTCATGGTCATTGAGATTTTCCATCGCCTTGACGCCTTCTTCTTCGTTAGACATCTCGACAAAACCGAACCCTCGTGAACGCCTCGTTTCCCTGTCAAGGATAATGCGAACGTCCACAACTTCGCCATACTGTCCAAAAAGGTCTTTCATCTCACCCTCGGTAATCCGATAGGGTAAATTTCCTACGTACAGTCTCATACTCACTCCTTGAATAAAGATACTAAAAAGTATATATATTTTTTTCTTGATAGCAAGTGTTATTAAAGTTTTTCCCCATTTTTATTTTGTATTTTTTTTCCATTCATTTAATAAAGCTCTTTTCTTGCTTTTAAAAAGTAAAGGTATAAAATTTTTAATCATCATGAGCATTGTTGTATCGGTTATTATCGTCAATTTAAATGGCAAGCAGCTTCTTGCTTCCTGTCTACCCTCCATTTATGAAAAAAGTTCTTCCATCGCTAAAGAAATCATTGTCGTTGATAATAATTCAGCAGATGGATCAATAGAATGGTTGAAAAAAAATTACCCTGATGTTGCAATTATTCAAAACAAAGATAACAAAGGTTTTTCCCGTGCCAATAATCAGGGTATCAGAAAAGCAAAAGGTAAATACCTGCTTCTTCTGAACAATGACACAGAATTTTTGAATGATGCTTTAACTCCAGCCGTCCGGTTTATGGAAGATAATCCTTCGATTGGCATATGCGGTCTGAAATTATTAAATCCTGACAGGAGCATTCAATACTCCTGCCGCTCCTTTCCTTCTTTTTCCACCTCCCTCTTTAACCGATATTCTTTTCTAACACGTCTTTTCCCGGATAATATGTTCACACGGCAATATCTTAAAACGGACTTTAATCATCAAGCCATAGCCGAAGTTGACTGGGTTTCAGGCGCTGCCATGTTATTAAGAAGAGGTACTTTAGATGATATAGGGCTGCTTGACGAATCTTTTTTCATGTACAGTGAGGATGTAGACCTGTGTTACCGGGCATGGCAAAATAACTGGCAGGTAGTTTATTATCCTGAAAGCAAAATTATTCATTACATCGGTCAAACCACCCTCAACAACAGCTCATTATTTCTGCCTACCCTATGGCATCGACATAAAAGCATGTTCTTATTTTTCAAGAAACATTATAGCCGACACTTTTTTCTGGTTGATTGGCTCACTCTTTTTGCTATTCTCATACGATTTCTTTTTCTGGCAACCACAAAATCAATAACAGGTTCAGGATCGGCTTGATGAATACTTTATCATTCGGCAAATACATCGGATTTTTTTCTCTCCTCTTTATGGCAAACTCAATATTTTTGATACTTCTTAATCAATGGACGGCAAACAAGAAGCAAAAATTCTTTCATGCTGGTTTTACAGGAGCTCTTATTCTTTCCCTTATCAGTTTATTTTACACTTTTCGACCTCACTTTGAGCAATATTCAGAAAGAATGAATCAATTTCATGTAACCACACTCCTCGCTCTTAGCGGAGGAGTTATTATTCTGGCCATTTGTGGCTCCATTACCGACCGCAAAACCTCCTGGTCTCTTACCAACGGAGCAATACTTCTTCCGTTAAGTTTTTTGCTGGTAATGGGGGAGATTGAACTGGTCCAGATACGCATTTTTCTCTGGGTAATACAGGAACCAGGCATTCTCTTTACAACGCTCATCATTTTTCTGTGGCTTTTTCTTGTCATTGGTTTTTTTGAAATCCTTTCATCTTCTGACTGGCTGTTCATTCTGCTCATGTTATTTTATAATAGCATCCTGAAGGTTCTTTTTTATTATATGGATTTTCCGCCGGTACTCTTGAATGATTTTATGTTAATGGTGGGATTATTACTCCTGGTATCCAAAGTGCTGTATTCTGACATAATAGTAGGAAGCACTTTAAGCCTTCCACTGGGTCTTTTACAGGCTCTCATTCCCATCATAACCCGTCTTAAAAGATTTACCTTTATCACCTTTATTTCACCTTTCTTTCTCATTATGATGATCGTTATCATCTTATTTATCAACTTTTACTGGCGTTCTCTACTTTTTCGCGGGCCAAATAAAGTGTAATGCTTTTTGCAGAAGTTGTTTTACCCTTAAAATTTTACAGAACTCTCACCTACCGTGTTCCGGTTTCGCTGGAAAAAAAATTAAAAACAGGGGATATTGTACTATGCCCTTTAAAAGCTAAGGCATATAAATGGGGGTGCGTTATTCAACTTCATTCTGAAGAACCGGACTTCAAAATAAAGGACATTGTAAAAAAAGCTGATAATCTTTACCAGATCCCTCAGGATATTCTTCAACTCACCCAATGGATAAGCCAGTATTATTGCCAGGCGCCGGGATTGATACTGGATCACGCTTCCTTCTGGAGTCTCACACCACCTGACATAAAATGGCGAAAATATCTTTCGCTCAACACTCTTCCTTTCAAAGAATCCGTAGCTAAAAGTATTTACCAGGCCTGTCTCGATTTAAAATCAGCAAAATTTTTAACAAAACCTGCTTTCTTAAAAAAAAGAGGGATTACTGAAAAAGTCGTCCAGCATTTTCTTCAAGAAAAAATCATCTCGCAGATAGAACTCCCCGGTCTCCTTTCCGGTGAAGAAGCCTTGCGACTGACAAGCGATATTCCTCAAATGCCGGCCTTTCATGATTTGACAAAGGCCCAAAAAAAACTGAAGGAAAAGTTTTTTCAGCAGCGCCAGAAAAAGAAAAACAACACCTTTCTTTTACATGGTATCACGGGAAGCGGCAAAACTGAGCTGTATTGCCACATAATAGAAGAGGTGCTGAAAGAGGGTGGTGATATAATTTTTCTTGTACCAGAAGTCAGTCTCGTTGGACAGACCGTCCGTTATTTGCAGGACCGCTTTGGAAACCTTGTTTCCTGGTACCATTATCTTCGTACTGCTTCTGATAAACTTATTGTTTCCTGGTTAATACGCCAGAGAAAAATCCGTATCCTGGTTGGAACCAGGAGCGCTATATTTGCTCCTTTTTCAAACCCTGGATTAATTTTGGTGGATGAAGAACATTCAGCGAGTTACAAGGCAGAAAACAATCTTTCCTATAATGCACGAGATGTAGCCGTTTACAGAGGTCATCAACAAAACGTACCTGTTATCCTGGGTTCTGCCACTCCCAGCGTAGAGAGCTACTATCAGGCTCAAAAAGGTAAATATACCTATCTGCTCCTCCCTGAACGTTTCAATCTGAATCCTCTTCCCCCTATTCATATAATTGATCTTAAAGAAAACTTTCGCCAATACGATCCTCAAACGATGATGTGTCAATTCCTGAAAAAACAGATACAGCAAACGCTTTATAATAAAGGACAGGTATTGCTTTTTTTCAACAGAAGGGGTTTTTCCACATTTCAAATGTGTCTTCAGTGCGGCAAGCCTGTCATGTGTCGTTATTGCCATATTACACTTACCTATCACAAACAGAATAAAAAGCTTAAATGTCACTATTGCGGTTTTCAGTGTGCTCCCACTCAAAAGTGTTATCACTGTCAGAGTAAAGAGGTTCAGTTTTTTGGGTCGGGAACGCAAAAGATTGAAGAAAAAATACGTGAAGAGTTTCCAGAAGAAGGCGTTCTTCGTATTGATAGCGATGTTATTCATTCCCGGAAAAAGCTCAAAGAAGTGGATGGCCTTATTCAATCAGACGGGTACCGGATTCTCATCGGCACTCAAATGATAACGAAAGGGCTGCACCTGGAGAAATTGGCCCTGGTGGGAATACTGGATGTTGATTATCTGTTAACTCTTCCAGACTTTCGTTCTGCAGAAAAGACCTTCAGCCTCATACTCCAGGCAGCCGGACGAGCAGGACGTTCTCATTATCCCGGCAAGGTGTACATACAGTCTTTTATGAAAAAACACAACGTCTTTCGGGCAGTAGAAAATCATAATTATGAAGATTTTTACAGGCCTGAAATCAAATTCAGACGTTCTTTTCTTTTCCCACCCTTTACCCGTCTCATTAAAGTTATAATAAGCGGACGAAAGGAATCAGACGTAAAAAA
>PWGE01000329.1 GCA_003554345.1 Candidatus Sumerlaeota bacterium
AGTTGTCATTAAAACTTAACGCAGAAACCTCAGCCTGATACCAGGCAGCCCTGCTTCGTGAGTACCATAAGGGATGAAAATACTGGTCATCAAAATATGTGTCATCAGCAATTATATTTCCCTGAATCTCTTCAATACCCATTTCTTTAAGTTGATCGCCCCACTTGAAGAATATTACCCGGGGGTCATTGTAGTCGGGATAAAATCTTGCTGAGATGGAAGGGTCACCAGTTCCAACGATGATGAGGTCGCCTGTGAGAATGTTTTCTTTTAGTTTCCCATTGGTATAAACAGTAGTTTCATAAGTGGAATCCGCTCCAAGATAATAAAGGCCTGCGGCGGTAGTGAAAAGTTTTATGTTGGAAGCCGGTATTCGGTACTCTTCAGCATTGTGGGAAAATATTTCTTCTCCTGTTTCTGCATTTACAAAAAAAGCGGCTATTTCATCCTCTTCAAAGGGAGTAGGAGCCACAATCTCTTCCAGACAAAAACTATATAAGGACAGGGGATAAGACCATAAAAGACACCCTGCAATAAAAACCATGACGGCTTTCAACATGGTATTTCTCCAGATTTTACTTACTGAATCCAGAATATAATTTTAGCAATTGTTTTTTTATTTGCCATTCCCTTTGAGAAAGAATATCAGGAGTCAAAAAGTTTATTTTAGTGATAATTGTATATAATATTACCTGAAACATTGTGTCATAACAGAAGACTGTGTTAACACATGTGTTTTTTATGGCCTGTAGAGAAATTGATAGCGAATACTGACTGAAAAGAGGTGTAAACTACTATGACTATTTATTTGGATGATACCAAACCTCTTCAAATAACAGAAAATATCTGGTGGACAGGTTTTGCCGACTATGAATCCGGGTTTTCCAACAACTCATATTTATATAAAGCCGGCAGTGAATCTATACTCATAGATCCTGGCCCGGCTCATCCTGTGTTTCGGGATGTCATAGTTCACAAAATCCAGTCCATTATTCCCCTGGGAAATATCCGCTATATTATACTTCAACATCAGGATCCTGATATATGTGGACTGGTTCCTTACCTGGAAAATATGCTTCATCCTGAACTCACCATCATATGCCATCCCCGTACGGCTTTATTTATTCCCTACTATGGAATTCGCCGTGGTGTGTTACCGGTTGGAGACGATGATACGCTTCATCTGCCGGGGGGGCAGAGATTAATTATATATCACCTGCCTTATTTGCATTTTTCGGGTAATATTTGCGTCTTTGAGCCAGATTCTTCGGCTCTTTTTTCTTCTGATATATTTGCCTTTTTTGACCGAAGCTGGAAATTTTATGTCAATAAAGATTCCCTTGACAATTGCCGGGCTTTTATTGAAAATTATTTCGGGTCTGAAAAAGCCCTGCGTTATGCATATAAAAAACTTAAAAAGCTTTCCCCGGAGATGATACTGGCACAACATGGTGGGGTGATTAAAGATAATATTGACCAATTTCTCGAGCTGCTCAGGGATAGCAAACCTGCGCAGGCTTTACAGACTGTGGGACGCACAGCTGATACTCTTCAAAAACAGGAATTATTCCAGATAGGCAAGAGGTGGTTTGAGGAATGGAGTGAAAAAGAAACAACGGTGACCAATCTGGAAGAATTATACGATGTGGTGCTGCAGGAAGGACCTACGCCGGCAGCGGTATTTCTGGATATCATCGGAAAAAAGTCGCATGAATGGGGTGTTAATAACCCGTTGCTCAGCGGAAGATCATTATCTTCTCAAACAATTCAAAATTCTGAACCTTCCTGTGTTATTTCTTCTGTAAAAAGAAGATATTTGCAGAAATTCTATGCTGAGGTTCCCTTTCATAGAACCACAAAATCACTCACGGGTTTTGCTTCTTTCAAGGCGGATATAATGATAATCTTTATTGATATACGGCGGTTCACCCAATGGTGTGAAAATAAGGAGCCTGACTACGTGATAGATGTTTTGAATAAACAATACCATGTAATCTCTCAGGTTATTGAAAGAGCCGGAGGAAGGGTCAATAAGTTTCTGGGAGACGGCATGCTGGCTTATTTTTCAATAGAACAGGTTACCAGGGGTGTCCAAGTGTTATTTCAAATCCCTTCACTCATTCATAAAGAAGGATTGTTGCCTGTTGGGATGGGAAGCGATGTGGGAAGGGTTATCATTGGTGATATTGGAATCGAAAACAGGCTGGATTATACCCTTCTGGGACAGCCGGTAAATTTAGCTTCCCGCCTTTCGAATAGTGCAAAAGCCAATGAAGTGGTTCTCTCAGATAATGTCAGGCAATGTATTTCGACTGATGTCTGGGAAAAATGGATGAAAAAGTGGCCGAACAGAGCAGCCAGTTTTCAACAAAAAGTCCACGATCCTGTGCTGGAAACATATGCTTTTCAGGTTCTTTAGCCCCTTTCAGGCGTTTCTTTACTGATGAAATAATGTATAATATACAGGAGATGATGAGTAACTTTGAGGCATATTTCAAAAAAATAAATCTCCAGCAGGTTCTCAATCGGCTCTCTTCTTGTTCACAGGAAGAGGTTGAGTTTGTCCTGAATAAAGAGGGTGCCCTTACCCTGCAGGAGGCTGCAACTCTGGTTTCGCCTGCTGCTGCTGAAAAGATGGAAAAGCTGGCTGTACGTGCCCATCGTGAAACCCTCTCAAAGTTTGGACGAACTATTTTATTATATATACCACTTTACCTTTCCAATGTATGCATTAATGCCTGTTGCTATTGTGGTTTTAGCAGCCACACTGAGGGGTATACTCTAAACTTTGAAGATGTCGTTAAGGAAGCTGATATCCTCCATCAAAAAGGTTTTCGTCATATTTTGCTGGTGGCAGGCGATAATCCATCTGAATATTTTCACAGGTTGCTTTTACGTACGGTAGAATATCTTCGACCCCGCTTTTCTTCCATATCTATAGAAATAGCTTCTCAGTCATTTGAGAACTATCAAAGACTCGTGGAAGCCGGGGTGGACAGTTTAACCCTTTACCAGGAAACATATCATTCCCCCACCTATAATAGAATGCATCCTGCCGGGCCGAAAGCAGATTATTCGGGGCGGTTGAAGGCGGTAGAAGACGCTGCTCGAGCCGGTATGAGAAGGATTAATCTGGGCTCTTTACTGGGGTTATATGAGTGGCGGTATGAATTTTTAGCGCTTTTTCTGCATTATCATTATCTTCAGAAAAGATACTGGCACACCTCTTATTCCCTGAGTTTTCCACGTCTCAGACAGATCTCCCGGCATTTTACTGTTCCGAATCCCGTTGAGGATAAAGATCTCGTGCACATGATTTTAGCTGCCCGGATAGCCATGCCGGAAACAGGACTTGTTTTATCTACCAGAGAAAGCCCCTGGTTACGGGATCATCTTATTGGGCTGGGCGTGACTCAGATGAGTGCCGGCTCTAGCACGCAGCCGGGAGGCTATACCTCTCAAAATGAAGAAAAGGGTAAACAGTTTGAAGTTGCTGATACCCGAAGCGTGGAAGAGGTGACAGAAATTATCCGGCAAAAGGGCTTTGATCCGGTCTGGAAAGATTGGGAGGAAATATGTTATGGCGAATAAACCATTTGTTTACTTAAATGATGAAAAAGTCCCCCTTCAGGAAGGGGAGACTATAACCGGTTTTCTCAGGCGACTTGATGTGCAGTTTAAAGGAACTGCCGTGGTTCTTAATGGGAAGATCGTGTTTAAAGAAGATTATGATTCCCTGAAGTTACAGCCCGGGGATAATATAGAATTGATTTCTGTTGTTGGGGGCGGTTGAAAAAATGGAGGTCACTACATTTTTGCCGGATAAGGAGAAAAAAATGAAGACAAGTATCAGTATTTTCCTGTTTTTCCTTCTCTGCCTGGTGGGGTTGCCGGGCAGTAGTCATGAGGTTATCAGTGAGATTGATGACAGAACGGATTTGCGTGTCGTTATTTACCAGGGAGCTCCGGCGTTCCTTGTGGATACCAGAGAGTTCCAATTGCCGGAACCGGAAGGGGTGGTATTTTTTCATGGTATCCCCTCTCGTCTAAAACCGGATACTCTTGATATTTATCCGGAAAGTCCCCTGCATATAATTACCAGATATTATCAGGAAGATCTGATACAAATGAATAGATTGCTTGAACTCTATGTGGGGAGTGAGGTGAAGGTAACAGCAGAGAATGTTTTTGCCGGATGGGAGCCTCCTTTCTCTGCAGAGTTGTTGGGGGTGGACCAGGGAAAAGCCATGCTTCAGAAAGATAGTGACGTTTTTTTCGTTTCTCCGAAGAAGATTATGCTTCCGGATTATGACCAGAAATTATCTCTTTTTCCCTATATAAGCTGGCATTACAAAACGGAAGAGCCCTATGAAGGAGTGATTGAGGTTTCAAAGATGGTTGAGGGCCTCGACTGGAAGGCAGATTACATCCTTACCCTGGCTCAGGAAGAAAAAAAGGCTGATCTTACCGGTTGGCTCACCATTCAGAACAGGGGGAATCATGAGTATCCGGAAGCCCGTGTTCAGGTTATTGCCGGTACGGTGCAACAGGAAAAAACAGTGCCTACCAGGCATCTTATGGCAGAGGAGGCA
>PWGE01000004.1 GCA_003554345.1 Candidatus Sumerlaeota bacterium
ATGGGCAATATTCTTGCCGCTGCGGGTTTTCTTTTCCTCCACCTTGTGAAGCCACCCCCCAATCCAGACATTTTCTTCCAGCTGTTTTGCGATTAAGTCGGCAATGCTCAGGGAGGTGAATTTTCGAATAGTCGCTATATGCTCTACTACGGGATGATGAGAAACGAAAAAGTCCAGCACTTCCCTCTCATTAAAGAGACAGGTTTGTTTATCCCATGGTTCGGCAGACTGCCAGTTATAATAAAACTCCATCTGTTCTTTATCAGGATTACCCAGCTGAAACAAACTGGGCTGTTTAAAATCGCTTTTCCTTTTTTGCATATTAACGCTTTGCAGTAAAGGCTCAACGTTAGCCAGCATTTCGCCCCTATTTTTTTCCGTAAAGTCAAAAGCGCCCGCTTTAACCAGCGCCTCAAGGGCGCGCGAATTCAATCCCTGTTCCCGCATTCTCCAGGCAAAATCCATGAGGTCTTTAAAAGGACCTTTCTTTTCTCTTTCTTCTATGATCAGGGAAGCCAGGTTTCCTCCCACTCCTTTTATCGCCGCTAATCCAAACCTGAGGGCATTTTGGGTAACGGTAAAGTTCAGAAAACTCTGGTTAACATCCGGCGGCAGAAGGGGTATTCCAAGCAACTTCAGTTCTGAAAAATAAGGACGCAGTTTCTTGGGCGCGCCGATGAAAGAGGTCATCTGACAGGCTAAAAACTCTTTCAGGTAATAGGTCTTGAGGTAGGCAGTCTGGTAGGAAAGATAGGCATACGCCACGGAATGCGATTTATTAAAGCCATATTCAGCAAATTTTTCCATCTGGGCAAATATTTCGGCAGCGATCTTACGTGATATACCCTTTTTTTCGGCTCTTTCCAGGAACATTTTCCGATTCTTTTCCATGAGGTCCACTTTTTTCTTTCCCATGGCCCGGCGAAGCAGGTCAGCCTCTCCAAAGGTAAAATCCGCCAATACGTGGGCAATTTTCTGTACCTGTTCCTGGTAGAGGATAACGCCGTACGTTTCTTTCAGAATGGGCTCCAGCATGGGATGGGTATACTGAATCTTCTCCCGTCCGAATTTACGGTTAACATAGGTCTTATGCATACCGGAACCAATGGGCCCGGGACGATGCAGCGCCATGAGAGCGGAAAGTTCATCAAGGTTTTCAGGTTTGAGAGCCTTCACCAGCTGCTGCATGCCCTCTTCTTCCATCTGAAATACACCCTTGGTATTTCCTTTAGCGATAAAAGAATATACGTTGGGATCATCGAATGGTACGGCATCTAAATCAATATCTTTTCCGTGAATCTTCTGTATCAGGGAAAGGCAGTCGCTCATCACTGTCAGAGTTCTCAAACCGAGGAAATCCATCTTGAGCAGACCCACTTTTTCCACGGAATCCATATCATACTGGGTTGTCAGGCTTTTCTCGGCAGCTCTGGCACCCTTTCCCCGGGTCTCTTTTCCATAAAAGAGGGGCGTATAGCGAACCAGGGGTTCATCGGCAATAATTATACCCGCCGCATGAACGGACGTATGACGGATAAAGCCGCAAATTTTCTCAGCGTTATCGAGCAGACGGGCGATCTCTTTCTTTTTATCATAGAGATTCTTAATAGTCTCATTCTGATAAATATCCTGAAACTCACCGACTTCACTGATCTTATCAATCTCTTTACACAAAAAATTAACCGTTTTAAGCGGCACTTCCAGAGCGCGCCCGATATCACGTATAGCGCCTTTTATCTTCATACCACCGGGTGCTGAAATAAATGCCACATTTTCCTCACCGTATCGCTGACAGGCATAATCCACCATGGCTTCACGTTTTCTGCGACAGAAGTCTATATCGATATCCGGCATGGACAGGCGCTCCGGATTCAGGAAGCGCTCGAAGATCAGGCTATAGCGGATAGGATCGATCTTTGTTATCCCCAGGCAGTATGCCACCACCGACCCGGCGACCGAACCACGACCGGGTCCCACGGGAATATTTTGCTCACGGGCATGACGCAGAAAATCCCATACTGTTAAGAAGTAGGTATTGAAATTCATCTGGTCGATGATTTCCAGTTCGTACTTTACCCGTTCCACCACTTCATTATCCATATCGGGATACCGTTCTCTGCAGCCTTCCCAGACCAGTTTATCAAGATACTCCTTAACGGACATACCATCCGGCGGCGGATAATTGGGTATGAGGGGATTATTGAGGGGAATCTCAAATTCCGCGCACTTTTCAGCGATACGAGCCGTATTTTCCACCGCTTCCGGCACCTCAGAGAAAAGTTCTTTCATCTGGTCCGGCGTTTTCAGGTAAAACTCTTTACTTTCAAAGCGAAACCTTTTTTCATCGCTGATAGTAGTTTTTGTTTGCAGGCACAACAACAGTTCATGAAACTCCGAATCATCGGGATAGACATAATGGCAATCATTGGTGGCTACCAGGGGAATATCCACCTTGCGGGAAAGTTCAATCAAACGGGGCATAACCTTTTTCTGTTCCTTCAAGCCGTGATCCTGGATTTCCAGGTAAAAATTATCTTTTCCGAAGAGGTCGCGGTAATACTCCGCCCTTTCAGCCGCCTTCTTTTTCTTATTCTTAAGGAGAAGGGACGGTATTTCGCCGCCCAGGCAGCCGCTCAAAGCAATCAGACCGCCGGCATGCTTCTCCAGTTCTTCCACCAGCACCTGGGGTTTCATATAAAAACCATGCAAATACCCCCAACTGCATAAATACATCAGGTTCTGATAGCCTTCCAGGTTTCTGGCAAGAAGCACCAGATGATAGGGTTTGTGGTCCTTAGAGAAGAGCTGTTTTTCGTCCGGCGCCACGTATAACTCACAGCCTATGATGGGAAGAATATCATTCTGCTTTGCCTGCAGGTAAAAATGAATCATTCCCGACATATTCCCATGATCGGTAAGAGCCACCATATTCATACCATTTTCATGGAGGCGTTTAAAAAGACGGGGGAAATTACATGCCCCATCCAGCAGACTATAATCCGAATGCACATGAAGATGAACAAATTCCGGCGTATCTACCATATTAGCTCTTTCACTCCTTATAGCACATTATTTTTTTTCGAGATAGCGGGCTGTAAGCTGACCACAGGCGGCATAAACGCCCTGTCCCTTGCTTTTTCTGACAAAAGTGCTGACATGATGGTCACGCAGATACTTCTCAAACTCTTCCACCGCTTCCGGGGAAGGAGGGGTAAAGGGACAGCCCGGATAATCGTTCAATGGTATGAGATTGACTTTTGCTCTGGTGGGTTTAACGAGTTTAACCAGTTTATCGGCATGAGCCAGAGAATCATTTGTTCCTCCCAGCAGAACGTACTCAAAGGTCAGGCGCCGCCGGGGTGCAAGGGGAAACTGGCGCGCCGCCCGGATTACCTGGTGCAGGGGATATTTCTCGTTAACGGGCATCAATTTACTGCGAAGGGAATTAAAAGGAGCGTTCAATGAGATAGCCGGTTGAATGCCCAGCTGTTCTTCGCCCAGTTTTCTCAGGGCAGGCACTATACCCACCGTTGAAACGGTGATTCTTCGTCCCGAAATACAAAACCCCTCTTCCGCCAGCATAATTTTCAGAGCCCTTACCAGGTTCTTATAATTCAAAAGGGGCTCGCCCATACACATGAACACGAGATTGGTTATCTGCCGTTCGGGCAATAGCTGCCTGTGGATGAGGACATACTGTTCCAGAATTTCTGCCTGGGTGAGATTTCTCTGAAAAGGCACCTCACCAGTCCGGCAAAAGGCACATTTCAAAGGACATCCAATCTGAGAGGAAATGCAGAGAGTGGTCCGCTGCTGGTCATAAATCACCACCGATTCGAAAGAATGTCCATCAAGAGTGCGAAAGAGGTATTTTTCCGCTCCCTCTTCCTGGAGCCTTTTTTCCACGAATATACTGAGGGGCAAAAAGTCCTCCGCCAGTTCCGATCGAAACTTCTTAGAAATAGTAGTCATTTCCTCAAAATCCACGCAATATTTCTTATAAAGCCAGTTACAGAGTTGCCGAAACCGAAAAGGTTTCTGTTCCTTTTGTTCCAGGTAATTTTGCAACCGGGAAAAGGTAAGATTTCGAATGGGTACCTTCTTCATCATGATGAGCCAAATTATATCAAAATTTGATGTCATTTAGACCAAAAGTAAGGATTTTTAAGATAGTAGAAGGCATAAAATTCCAGACCGCAGAGGGTACAGGGGAACAAGAAAAAAGAGAACACGCCGGGCAGGGATAGAAGGAAAAAGTATTTGTGAAAGAGCTTTCTTATCTCAGGACCGGGTATTAGCCCAAAAATCCAGGTAGAGTATGGTTAACACATAATCCCCTGTGGTTATATGGTTTCTTATCCTTTTCAGTGGTGGCTAGAGCACTCAATCAATACATTAAAAGGAAATATTTTAAGTCGATTGGCAGACCGGATAAGACGTGTATAAGAAGTCAGAAAAAGAGAGAGACCAGCCAGCAACAACGGTTTCAAAAAACGTCAATTAAACTGTCGTAAACCTTAACAGATAGCGCATTAATGAAAAAGAATACGGCACAAAATATTTCTTGATTTCAGGGTTTTAAGTTG
>PWGE01000407.1 GCA_003554345.1 Candidatus Sumerlaeota bacterium
ATTTTCAGGCAGCTCCATATCAAGGATTTCTTCATACTCATCCTCATCTAAAGCTATGCCCAGATGGTCAAAAAAGGAATCCTCATTGGAATCTTCATCGCTTCTATCATCATAATCATTCGTCACCACAAAAAATTCGCCTGGAGCAAGGTATTTTACGGACAATCTATAATCCCCATAAAACTCGTATTCAGGCATCGGCACATCCGGGTCAGCAATCTCAAAAACCCTTACCGACCATCCTGAAATATCAAATTCTTCTTCAAAAGGGTTATGCAGCTCAAAATACTGTCCATCAACATTGGCAGGAGCCGGTGTATATGTCCATACCTCATTTATTACCGGATTACGGCTCCGTCCCAACAAGAGGTGTGCCCTGTTTTCAAGGGTAGAACCACCTATTGTCTGATGGTTATTCAGAATCTCGCCGGTCAACCTGTTCAATACCGTAGGGGCTTCTGTATGACCGAGGGAATCATGCACATTCAGTAAATACTGGGCTATTTCAGTATCCTCAGTTTCAGGGAACCGTGCCTTCAATAACTCAAAGAACTTACTGTCATACACATTATCTCCGGGCTCCAGGGAAAGTTGATTGATATCAAGCCTCTCCTGCACCGAAGAGGTATTGGCTACTATACGTCGCCCTTTTTCCTCATCAGGCAAGGTAAAAAAGGGCAAATCATTACTGCTTACCGCTCCCAGGCTGAGCACGGGTTCTTCATTTTCCTGCTGGATAGAAGGGTAGATAGAAGAACTCCACTCTGAAGGCAATCCTGCTTTATTGATACGCTGACGGGACTGATAGTATTGTGGTTTATTCCCGCTATCAGCAGGGAGTAGAAAAGAATCCCTGTAACCCGCCGTACTTTCCTGCCGAACGGAAGAGGTTTCAAAAGCAATGGAATCTCTCACAAAGCTTTCTGCTCCCGTCATTTCTCCATCAAAAAGAAGGGGATACCAGACATAAGGCACAATACTATTATAATCAAACGCCGTCACTCTCACCCGAAATCTTTCCCCGGAACGAAAGCCATCTACGTAGAAATCATTAAAATCATCCAGTGAATATTGCTCATCGGTTATCCATTGCCTGTCGAACAAGAAGTCTTTATAATCCGGGAGTATCCTGTTCGTTGAGAGAAGATACGCCTGGCTCTCCGTAACATACTCATCGCTGGATTGAAAGGATATACCGACCCTGCGAACGAGAGTTAAAACAGATACAGCCAGCAAAGCCGATAAAATAAGAACAAAGACCAGGGTTGAGCCTTTTCGGTTCATGGCAACCATTCCCTCTGGGTAAGGACGAACTCCTTCTCATTTTCCCCGTATATCAGCTCCAGCTGAATTCGCCGGGGAAGGGTATCACCTTTTTCCCAGTTATCCAACCAGACTTCCCCATCGTAATAAGAAAACCTTATCTCATTCATTTCAAGCGCCAGGGGACGCATTCCAACCTGTTCCTCACTCCCTTTGGAATTCTCTTCTTCCTCCGGAGCCTGGTTGTTGGTCTGGACAAATTCTTCATAGACAAAAACCCGATCCCTGGAATTATAAGGGGCAATTTCAAATCTTTTATACGTAAGGTCGCGTGAAAAAAAGGTCAGGGAGTCTGCATCTCCTTCAAAAAGCAAACGCTCAGACTGGTTTTCATTCCACTCAGAAGCCTCAGGATCCAGACTTTGAAGCTCCCGGGCAAAAAGAAAAAGAGCACTGCGACCTTCATTAAGATATTTCTGTTCTTCCAGAACAGAATTTTTTATATCAAACAATTGCATCATAAACATAGCAATCCCGGCAGTAATAATCAGGGCTATTGCCAGGGCAACCATTAATTCAACAAGAGTAAATCCTTTTTTAGAAATCAAATTTCATACTTCCTTCTGAATAGTGAACAACCAGAATATCACGGATATACTCTTCCTCCCTGGTAGGATAGGGAGGAGTATGTGAATAAAGGGTCTCAACAGAATATTCCAGGCGGGGACTTTCTGACAAAACAAGACGTTGCTGGGCATTGTCTCTGAGCTCTTCCGGAACGCCTTCCCGTGCTAATTCTATGGCTTTCTCCCTGCCCAGAAAAAGCGCCTGGGTCCTTTCATAATCCAGGCTGTGTGTAGAGAGAATACTGGAAATCGCAAACGCTATACCCATCACCACTATAAGGAATATAGCAAGAGAGACAACCAATTCTGCCAGGGTAAAGCCTTGGTCAACTGGTTTCATAAATCACTTCCTCATCAGAAAACGGCTGAGAAGAAATCTCCCAGAGCGCTCCCGAACCATCGACTTTCATCCAGTTTTCGTTATTTCCATACATGAAATGAAAAATAAAGGTATGCAGAGGGGAGGCCTGTTCTTCTCTATCATGATAATCATACAGGGCACAGGTGCCGTCAGGGAAAAAGACAATCGCTATCCTGTCAGGATTTATGCCCAGAATGTTTCCTTCTTCCTCTTCCCCGGGAATAAGCTCAATAAAGACATTCCCGGGAATATCCACCACTTCCGGAAAAGGTCTTCCCTCTTCACTTCTCCCATAATAATGGTGTTCTTCAAAATCTATAATCAATTCAAGGGTTTTATTCCGGGTCATCGCCCGATCCCTGAGTTGAGTAAAATGACTTTCCATTAAATAAGCAGTCTGCAGACCATGATCCACTCCACGAAAGTGCAAACCGATGGTCACCATCAAGATCATAATAATAGCGATAACAATGGTGATTTCAACAAGCGTATAACCTCTTTCACGATGTATAAGCATTCTAACACCCATCCACTATATTTTATAACAAAAAAGTGGTATGAACAGGACAGAATGAAGTAAGGAGATCATTTAATATGACCGGGCATTTCAAATAGAGGCAGATAAAGAGCAACGACAATGCCACCAACCAGCACACCCAGGAAAACAATCAGAATAGGTTCCAGAATTGATGTAAGGGCATTTACGGTATCATCCACTTCTCTTTCAAAGGACTCTGAAACTTTCTGAAGCATGATATCAATGGCACCGGTTTCTTCTCCAACAGCAACCATATGATACACGATAGGGGGAAAGACTTTACTTTCCTTCATGGGTTCGTGGATAGTTTCCCCGTCTTTAATGGATTGATGCACCTTAATCATTGCTTTCGAGATCACCTCATTACCGGAGGTCTCGCGCACAATATCCAGGGATTGCAGAATAGGAACCCCACTGGTTATAAGAGTAGCCAGGGTACTGGCAAAGCGGGAAATAGCCACTTTCCGGATGAGTTCTCCAAAGACGGGAATCTTCAATTTAACATGATCTACATAATAGCGGCTCGTCTTATATTTTACAAGCAACTTATAAATCATTATCAATCCCACGGGAACAGCAACAATAAGCCACACATTTGCGCGCAGAGTATTTGAAAGATTCACAAGAAACTGAGTGGGAAGCGGCAAATCCGCGCCCAACTGGTCAAATATATCCACAAACTGAGGAATAATCTGAAAGAGGATAAAGAGAGTAATACCGATAGCCACCACCAGCACAACCACGGGATACATCAAAGCAGAGCGGATTTTTCCTTTGAGCGCCTGTCCTTTTTCCAGAAATTCCGCCATTCTATCAAGAACAGATTCCAGCACACCACCTATTTCGCCGGCTCGTACCATATTCACATAGAGATTGTTAAAAACCTTCGGATGGCGGGCAAGGGCATCCGAAAGAGAGGAACCCCCTTCAATATCTTTTGCAACTTTACGTATCACCTTTTCAAGCATAGGAGATTCTACCTGTTCAGTAAGGATATACAGGGAGCGCATAATAGGCAGACCTGCTTCAATCAATGTTGCCAGCTGGCGGGTAAAAGAGGTCAGGTGCTTGGTGGTTATTCTTCCCAGAATATTGCGTAATACAGGAAGCTCTTCGATCTTTAACTCCCCCATACCTTTTTTGGTACGGGCGACTTTAGTAGGATAATATCCCATCCCTCTGAGCCGCTGGACAATCATATCTTCATCAGCGGCTTCAATGGTGCCTTTCAAAGGCTTGCCACTTTTATCAAGGGCCTCGTAATAAAACAACGCCATATTTCTTCCCTCTCTTTATACGAAACCTTGTCTCTCTCTATTAAGTATACAAATTTTTTTCTCAGAAGGCAACCTGAAATTTTTACTCACCGTTATCCACCCGATCGGCATCTCCTGATTTTGTAGCCTGAATAGCCTCTTCTCCTTTTTGGATATACTCTTTTTCAGGCTTTTTAAATTTTTTCTCTGCTTTTTTTACCACACTTTCAAATTCGACCG
Organism: Candidatus Sumerlaeota bacterium; assembly: GCA_003554345.1. Taxonomy (GTDB): domain Bacteria; phylum Sumerlaeota; class T1SED10-198M; order T1SED10-198M; family T1SED10-198M; genus T1SED10-198M. Next base: position 4,285 of record PWGE01000407.1, read on the forward strand.
TCGATTCTTCCTCCCTTTCATCAGCGGGTGTATGGAAAATAACCTCCTCAAACGTGGTAATTCCGGCACAGACCTTATCCCAGCCGTCTTCCCGCATAGACTTCATTCCTTTTCGAAGGGCAACCTGATGGAGCTCATCAGTAGATACCTTTTCAAGAACTAAGTCCTGAAGTTCTTCATCGAGGCTTAACAGTTCAAAGACACCGATTCTTCCCTTATAACCGGTATGGGCACAATCTTCACACCCCATACCATGATAAAACGTAATATCTTTCACATCAGCGGCAGTTTTTC
>PWGE01000171.1 GCA_003554345.1 Candidatus Sumerlaeota bacterium
ATGATAATCTTATGATATCGCAACTTGCTCAGATCAAAGCCACCATTCTTATTATTACCATTATCAGAAGAGTTCTCGCCGATACCCGTGCCCAGTGCCAGAATGATGGATTGAATCTCCTTATTCTTAAGGAAACGGAGCATATGCGCTTTTTCCACGTTAATAATTTTCCCTTTCAAAGGTAAAATAGCCTGAAAGGCTCTTTCACGACCAAGCTTGGCCGATCCCCCTGCAGAATCTCCCTCTACAATATACAACTCAGAAACAGAAGGATCCTTCTCGGAACAATCCGCTAATTTACCGGGCAGGGTCGAAGCATCAAGCGCACTTTTTCGTCGAGTCAAGCTCCGCGCTTCTTTGGCTGCTGCCCTTGCTTCCGCAGCCAACTGGCATTTTTCCACTATCGCCTTTGCAATACCGGGGTTTTCATTAAAATATTCACCAAGTTTCTCGTTGATAACAGTTTCTATTTTTCCGGTAACCTCCGTATTACCAAGCTTTGTCTTGGTCTGCCCCTCAAATTGAGGATTGGATAACTTGACATTGACAACAGCCAAAAGCCCCTCTCGTACATCATCACCACTAAGAGAAGAAATCTTTTTTAACAACTTATTGGACCTGGCATACTCATTAATAACCTTTGTTAACGCTTTTCTAAAACCTATAACATGAGTACCACCATCAATAGTGCGTATATTATTTACAAAGCTGTATAAAATATCCTGGTACGTTTTATTATACTGAAGAGCCACTTCAATATTGAGCATCTCTTCTTCACCATACTGAATTTCTTTTTCAATCAGTATGGGCTGTGGGAAAAGGGGGTCCTTATTGGTATTGGCAATTTTGACAAACTCTTTAATACCACCATCATAGTGATAATTTTCCTTGCGAATAGCCTCCTGTCGTTCATCAACAAACTGAATAGTTATCCCTTTGTTAAGGAAAGCCATTTCCCTGAACCGTGAAGACAGGGTGTCATAAGAAAATTCCATATCTTCAAAAATGGTCTCATCCGGCCGGAATTTGACTTCTGTTCCTCTAAGCCTGGTTTTTCCCACTTTCCGCAGTTTACTTTCAGAAATACCCTTTTTAAAACTCTGATGATAAATATGCCCGTCCCGGTAGACGTTCACCTCCATCCATTCAGAAAGGGCATTAACTACGGATACTCCTACACCGTGAAGTCCCCCGGATACCTGATAGGTACTATGAGAGAACTTGGCTCCGGCATGAAGTTTTGTCATAACCACTTCCAGAGCAGACATCCCGGGAAAATCTGGATGTTCTTCAATGGGAATACCCCTGCCGTTATCCATGATAGAGACTGAATTATCTACATGGATAACCACCTGAATCTTATCACAATACCCGGCAAGGGCTTCATCAATACTATTATCAATGACCTCATAAATAAGATGATGCAGCCCGCTAAATCCAACTGACCCGATATACATTGCCGGCCGGGTACGTACCGCTTCCAGACCTTCTAAAACTCTAATATTCCTGGCGGAATAATCACCCTGGGAAGGAAAAGAACTCCCTTTTTCTGATTCTTTACTCATATCGCTCATAGCCGCTCCCGATGGTAAAAAGATTGAAACATTCAAAGTCAAAATATTATATCAATTTTTGCCGGAGTTACAAATGTTAATAACCGTTTCCACGTAAATACGTGGATTGGCGAGTTTGTTTTATAAGAATGTAATAAAGGGCATAGACTAAAAACTCTTTTTTCTCTTGTGTGTAAATAATAACAAGAAACCAACCCTTCAAAAAGAAACTATTTTATAAGATGCAGTGAATCAGCCTGCCATCCCATAAGAAAGGAAAGAGGAATGCATTATCACTCTATCAATCTAACAGGCTCATCTATGCCTGGTTTCCCACTCGAATCCTATCTCCGGATCATCATAAGGAATACGATGTTCATCTGGATTCTCAGGGTCATAGCTTTCATTGGTAAAGTAAAGAATCGTCAGTGGTCTGTTCCCCAGAACACGATAGCCATGAGCCACTCCCCGAGGAATAAAGAGAAGGAGCGGGTTTGTTTCTGCAGGATAAAAAACATTCGTTAAGCGATAAGTGGGTGATTCTTTCCGAAGATCGTATAAAACTGCCTGAGCACTTCCACTGGGAAAAAACCATACATCATCCTGGCGATCATGATAGTGAAAAGCTTTTATCACCCCGGGATAAGACATACTGAGAGTAGCCTGACCAAATGTGGTTAAAAACCGGTCATCATCACGAAGAATTTCCATTAAATACCCTCTATCATCATGATGTAGAGTGAGTGTTTTCGTTTTCACACCACTGATTAATTGTTCAGCCATAATATTCTCTCCTCCGTTCTTCCTATATTAAATCAGTGGAAGGTTCCTCACCGGTCTCGGCAGTGAGCTCCAGAAAAAGTTCTTCGAGACTGCTTTCCTTTTGAACATCTTTTTTCAGTTCTTGCAGGGTACCCAAAAAGATCAATGCTCCTTCTTTAATAATACCAATAAGGTTGGACAATTCCTCTACAAGAGAAAGAGTATGCGTGGACAAAAAAACGGTACCTCCTTCACGACAGAATTCTTTGAGTAAACCCTTAAAAATACGGGCACTATAGGGATCAAGACCTACAAGAGGCTCATCAACCAGTATAATACGAGGTTTATGTATCATTGTGGAAGTAATAATAAGTTTCTGTCGCATTCCATGAGAATAATCCTCTATCAGGTTATCCAGTTTCTCTTCCAGACGAAAAAGGGGAATCAATCTGTTTATAACTTCCTTTTTATATTGACTGTCCACCTTATAAATATTGGCAACAAATTCCAGGTATTCACGACCCGTTAATTTTTCATAAAGATACGGCTCATCAGGAATATAACTCAACCACTGCCTGATTTTATCCGGTTCTTCAAGAGCGTTCACTCCATTCAGATGGATTTCACCAGAAGTTGGTTTCAGCAACCCCACCAGCAACTTAATAGTAGTAGTTTTACCTGCTCCATTAGGACCTAAAAAAGAGAAAAGGGTACCTCTGGGAATAGAAAGCGAAATACCCTTCAATGCCGGAAAGTCACCGAAATTTTTTCTCAGATTTTTTATTTCTATCATTTTCATAAAACTATATAATCCTGCTTTTGTATTTCAGACAACTACTATGTATCCAGCAAATGAAGACATTTTTCAGAAAATCTTTGTTATTATAACAAATTCTGGGAAAGGGTGTATTTTTATTCATAACTGTATGGATAGTGTCATTTTTTTCTTTAAAGCTATGACACGGTAGTATGAAGTGAGAGAACGCTCGAAGCATGAACCTCGACCGCAAGGTTCCGCCCCTGAGAGATGCTTTTATACCTTGTACCACCAAAGATTTTTTTTTACTCCCGGTGCATACAATATCAAACTCACATACCAGGGAAGTACAGGGTCCTCACCTGCCAGCGTTCAATTTTCCTTTCACTGAATATCTCATCAAAAGGCTCAGGCAAACCGTTTATACCAGACATTCATACTTTCGAAATGTCCGGAGATATTGGTATTTTGAAGCAAAGTTCCCCCAAATTGATAACCGGCTCTGGCAAAAGTTATGTTCATACCAGCCGACAGAGCGCGAGCAATGGTATAGCCAGTACGAAAACCAGACTGCGCCGTTGCTTCTTCCATTTCCAAAAGAAGTAAAGAAGCCAGACCTTTTCCGCGATAAGCGGGATCTGTGGCAAAATCGGTCATCTCCACATTCTGTCCTTTTTTATCCTGTTCTGCCGAAGACAGAGCCACGAGCTTCTCCTTTTCCCATACGCCCCAGTAGCTGACATTATCTTTCATTGTCTGCCGCAAATATACAGGGTCATGGATAGGAAAAGGATAGGTTTCGAAAACAGCCCGATACAGTTCTGCCATTTGCGACACATCCTTTTCCTGTGCCGGACGCATAAGCATATCATGGGGAATCCGTGGAGAGTGATGTTTTTTCTGCTTGAGCAAAGCCAACCGAACGTTTTTTTCCACCTCTTCCCATCGCTCATCCGAGCGACGAGAATCTGAAAAAAACTTTCCCAGGAAAGCGCCTTCTAATTCCCCGTTATAGAAAAAAGGTATACGGGCTTCCAGGCTATAACCTTCTTTGAGAAAGGCTGGGACAGCATATGGCGGCACCTTGGCAAATATTTTTGAATAGCCAAATCGCTTTTGTAATGATGCCAGCTCATCAAATATTCCCGGAAAATCTTCTTTATCCAGCTTCATCAAATATATACGGTCATTAAAAGAACCATGCTGGACAACACTATTCTTCATTATCTTCATCAATTTGTCCGTCATTGTCTCTCCTTTGTATACGTTCAGTATCCTGTGGTACCAGTGAAATCGCTTTATCATAATCAGAAAGGATTTTCTCAATACCAATCGCCTTGTATTCCTCCTGGTGATTAGGCTCCATTTTAAGGCGTAATTTGCAATGTGGACAGTTGCGATCGCAGTATATTGCCTCGTAGCTCTCAGGCTCTTTATAAGAAGTGATCACTCCTTCATAGTTTCTGAGCACCACCTTATTGGTCGACCATGAGATGAGGTACTGC
>PWGE01000062.1 GCA_003554345.1 Candidatus Sumerlaeota bacterium
AGGCTCTTGTCCGGGAAGCAAAAGGATTGGTACCTCAGATAGAATCAGCGGCTGTAAAAAAAGGATTGGGTCAGCGCTCGACTGTTTCCCTGACCCTGCAGGAAAGTGCTGCGTTAATTAAAGACGCTGCCACCAGGGCAGTAAAAAGATGTGCCGAGATTCCGGTCCTGAAAATGGAATCACCCTTTACCCTTGAAGTGACGATGACCCATGAGGTCTTCGCTGATATCGGCTGTCGAATACCTTCTCTTGAACGTGTTTCTCCTGTTACACTTCGGTGCCGTGAAAAAGATTACCTGAAACTTTTCAAGACTTTCCTGACATTAAATGCGGTGGTTGAGAGTGTGAAATGAAGCCGGCACCGTCGATTGAAGATGAATTTCCCGTAAAAAAGCGTTGTGTCTACTGTAATAATGCCGCTGTTGCTCCTTTACCCGCTTCCACTTCTTTCCATTTAAAAAAATGGCTGGATGAATATGTTGAAGCGGGCACCTTATATTATTCTCAATGGATGGAACGAATTAAGAAAACCCGCCAGGATTTTGCCTCTTTTTTAAAAGTGAAGGCCTCTGAGATAGCTTTCGTAAAAAACACTTCTACAGGTATCTCATTTCTTGCTAATGGGTATGATTTCTCACCAGGTGATGAAATTGTGGTGTTTGAAAAAGAGTTCCCCTCTAATCTTTATCCCTGGCTGTCCCTGGAAGAAAAAGGTGTAAAAGTTAAAGTGGTTCCTGAAAGAAACTATGCATATAATTATGACGAGTGGCTTTTTCTTTTAACTCCCCGTACCAGGTTGTGTGCCGTAAGTTTCGTGGACTATGCTACAGGTTTTCGGCATAATTTGCAGTACCTGGGCCGGGAATGTGCGAAAAGAGGTATAATCTTTGCCGTAGATGCCATTCAGGGGCTGGGGGTTTTGCCTCTTGATGTCAGGAATTGCTCTATTGATTTCCTTTGTGCAGATGGTCATAAATGGCTCCTTTCTCCTGAAGGTTGTGCCGTAATGTACATAAAAAAGTCCCTGATACCACATGTGAAACCAATTACCCTGGGTTGGAATTCTGTCTGCCATTCTTCAGACTTTGAAACCATACGATTGGATCTTAAAGCTGATGCGGCGCGTTTTGAAGAAGGGTCCCCCAATGTTTTTGGTATATTGGCCCTTTCTCATTCTCTGGCTCTTCTGAGACGGGTTGGTATTGAAAAGATAGCAAGCAAAGTGACCGGTCTTACGGATTACCTGCGTGAAAATATTTCTACTCAGAAATATGAAAGTTACTCTCGTCAGGAAGAACCTTCCTGCATAGTTAATTTTAAACCGCTTCATAAACATCCTCAGGAAGTCTATCGTAAATTGATGGGAAAGAAAATCTTTGGGTCGGTTCGCAGGAATGGTATCAGGTTTTCTCCTCACTTTTATAATGATCTGGAAGAGATGGAAAGAATCGTAGATATACTCAATGGCATAGAATAAAGCGATGATAAAGTAGAAGGCAGTCTCATTATCTTCTGGGATACAGGTTTTTGATGCTCATTTTGATACGTATTTTGTAATACATTTTAACCGATAATAGGTAACCATGAAAATTGTTCATCCACCACCCTTTCCTACACGGGTTTTTATCAATCTTACTAACCTGCAGGCTAACCTCAGGTTATTACAGAAGTTGGCAGGTAGGGCGGCTCTCTTCCCTGCAGTGAAAGCCAATGCTTATGGTCATGGTGCCAGGAAGGTGGTTTCTCAGTGTTTAAAAGAAGGGTACAATACCTTTTGCGTGGCACATCTTGCTGAAGCTCTGGCATTAAAGCAAGCAGGGTTGCAGGCTCACTATCTTATTATGACTCCTTTTTTACCGCCATTGGCTGATGAAATAGTCCGGCACTCTTTTATGCCTGTAGTGTGCACCCTGGAACAGGTTCATCGCCTTGCCAGGGCAGTGAAGAAACAAAATAAAAGTGTTAAAATTCACCTCAAGGTGGATACGGGAATGGGACGGGTTGGAATAAAAGAAAAAGATGTCTTTCCCTTTTTAAATGCCGTTAAGCAGGCTCAGGGGGTGGAGATAGAAGGTGTTATGAGCCATTATCCACGTGCAGATGAGATGGATGCTTCTTATACCTCAACACAGACGAAAAGATTTGAGAAGATAAGAAAAAAACTTCGTCCCTATCAGATACCCTGTTTTCATATAGCCAATAGTGCAGCCCTGGCACATCAGGATAATGCTGCTTTTGATGCTGTTCGGCCGGGTATTGCTCTCTATGGGTTAAATCCTTTTGGCTTGAAAGAATCGTCCACTATGGCTGACCTGAAACCGGTTATGAGCTGGAAAACGAGGGTAGTTTTTTTAAAAGAAGTATCCGCCGGTACAGGACTGAGCTACGGTCATGCCTTTGTGGCTTCTTCCCGAATGCTTATTGCCACTTTGCCGGTAGGATATGGCGACGGCTTGCGCCGTATCCTCTCTAATAAAATGGAGGTTATCATTGGCGGTAAACGCTGTCCTCAGGTTGGACGGATTTGTATGGATCAGACCCTGGTGGATGTTTCTTCTCTGGAAGGACAGGTTAAGGTGGGAGACGAAGTGGTTCTTCTTGGCAGACAGGGGACAGCGGAAATGAGTGCAGAGGAAATGGCCGATAAAGCGTCAACTATTAATTATGAAGTGGTAACAGGTATTACCTCCCGCGTCCCCCGAATTTTTATTTCCTGAGCTGGGCCCTGTTTTCTTCCCATTGCCGCACGGTATATTATAACGAAAAATACCTCTCGAAGAAGAAAATTTTTCGAAATGAGTAGATTATTATTCTTCTAAGGATTCAGTATAGCCTTTTTGATAAGCAGCGGTATACCTGAAAGAGGAGTAATGATGAAAGTTCTCAATAGGGCGATTAAAATAATAGGTGTTATATTTTGAAGAGTCTATTTCCAGAGAAGGAGTCATCTGTTTATTGACATTCGCTATCCACCAGTACCCGTTTTTTTTATCCTGTCAGTTTGCAAAATATACCGGAAGCCAGAAAAGAAGTTCAAATAAAACGTTACTGCAAAATTTATTTTATTATACTTTTACTTTATCTTTCTTGGTCTGACTTCTGTTCCTGACAGTATTCCGTAAAACACTTTTGAAGCAAGGTGTATTTTTAAAGATTGGTGAGCAATAAAAAAACAGGCAGAACGATAAGTCCTGCCTGTTTAAAAGACTTCTATCTGTTATCTGAGAGACTTATTGTCTTGCTCTCCAGATATCTCCAGGAGAAACAGTTCCGTTGGTTGGATCATAAGAAGCAGCTGCTACAGAACGTATTGTATCACCTTCGTGGCTTGCCCTGTCATCCCAATGAGTAGCGGTATAGGTAAAAGCCAGATCAGGTGGATCCTGATCCATGTTCAAATTGCCCCAACCGGCGCCGTCATCGTCAGGTCCTGTTTCATCTTCTAGCAACACGATATCACCAACAGGGAAATTAGTGTTCGGTCCGAAAGAAGCCAGAATCCAACCGGTTCCAGGTGCGGTAGCATCTATTTCAGGGTGAATGGTGCGTCCGGTAAATAATGCTGCATAGCGCATCGGTGCCGTTTCTCCACCTGGTCCAAATTCATCAGATGGAACTGAAGTCATATAAGCCGTAGGGGTGGTAATGCCATGTGCTCTCATCTCATCATCATCAGGATTATAAGCAACAAAAGTTGCATATTCAACGCCATCATCCTCAAACTCAGCTATGGTATATTCCTGTTCTATTCCAAAAGCCGGATACATATTGTGGTCAATATAATAGGACTCAATAGCAGTTGCGATACTTCTCATATCAGATTCGGCGCGGGAAACTTTCGCCCTCGTTTGTGCCTGGAGAAAGTTAGGAATAGCAATAGCCGCTAATATAGCAATAATTGCTACGACGATCAAAAGTTCAATGAGTGTGAAACCCTTTTTCATACGTTATACCTCCTTTTTTTTTTACCTTAGTAATCTTATTATACTTAAATTTATTTTAGTTGTCAAGTAAAATAAGAGTATTTGTCGACTAAAATTATAAATAGTCATGGTAATCCCCATTAGCTTGCTTTTAAAGACACCTGTTTTATAATAAGTTTTTACCTTATCAGGAGTATACTATTATGAATGGCTGGGAGAAATTATGTAAGGAGTTTCGTGAATTCAGGGATAAACGCGATTGGAAAAAATATCATATACCAAAAGATGTCAGTCTGGCTTTATTTATTGAAATGGGGGAGATTGCTGAAAATTTTTTATGGAAAACACCCCGGGAAATTGAAGAATTGAAGAGGAATTATCAGCAATCGGAAATGGTGGCCGATGAACTTGCTGATGTATTGTTTTATTTGATTTCTCTGGCAGATAGTCTTGATATTGACCTCATAAAAGCCGGGGAGAATAAACTCAGGAAAAACAGGGAAAAGTATCCCTGTGAAAAGGTGAAGGGCAAGGCTTATAAATATACCCACTACCGAAAAAGCTCTGCCGACAGCTGATATTATGTCACACTCCACTAACCTGTGGGCTCCCGCCAAAATCAATCTTTATCTTAA
>PWGE01000212.1 GCA_003554345.1 Candidatus Sumerlaeota bacterium
AATTCAACAAAAAAGCACCTCTACAATTTATCCATACCGGCTATTTCTGGCCCTGGCAGGAAACGGTTCCCTATCTGAAGATTGTGGCAGATATTGCATTAAAGAACGGCGATTCAGTGATTATTTATGGAGGGAAGCACCCATACTGGACAAACTTTACCGGTTCCTATTATGATGTGGGTCCTTTGCTGGAAAAACCAAATGTCACTTTAAAGGATCCCGTTCCTTTTGCCGAACTTGACAGAATGTTACATACGAACTGTATTGGTTTAGACCTCTGTGCCCCGAACTATGAGCGGTTTTTGTCATCGCCATTGAAACACTCTTTTTACCTGGCCAAGCAAATGCCGGTTATAGTTAGCTCTATGTATGAATATTCTTATTTGCGCTGGAAAAAATGTGGATGGGCACTCCAAACTTCTCATGTTCCTTCTTTTAGACGGGTGCTGAAAAAAATATATCCTTCGTTGCGTCGCTCTTATAAAGGAAAAATGAAAAAAGTACAATCAACACAAAAAAGATTAATGAAGCAGGCCAGTGCTGGTATGCAGAAGAAATATTTTGAGAATCTTTCCCATTCTCCACCTCCGAATGACGCCTTTTATGAATTTCTTCCCGACTATGCCCGTTTAAAGTTTAATTATGCAGAAATGGAAAAGGCATTGCATAAAAAAAGTATTGTTGTTAAAGTAAAAAACACTGTGCGAAAGATTTTGAATAAGGTCTGAATCTTTGGAAAGGAAGTAGTAATATGCAACATCCTTTAAATCAATCCCTGGTTTCCATGCCGGAATCACTTACCCTTAAAATAACTGGTCGGGCGAAAGCTTTGAAAAAAGAGGGTGTGCATGTCATTGATTTTGGAGTTGGTGAACCGGACTTTGATACTCCTTCATCGATTAAACAGGCGGCAATAAAGGCTATTCAAGAAGGTAAAACTAAATATACACCAGCTACCGGTCTTCCAGAATTAAAAGAAGCTGTGATTAATAAGCTTCGCAGAGACAATCAATTGGAATATGAACTGCCAAATATTTCTATAAATTGTGGGGCAAAACATACCCTTTTCAATATATTCATGGCTCTACTTAATCCAGATGATGAGGTTTTAATAGGTACTCCTTATTGGTTAAGTTATCCTGCCCAGGTAGAAATATGCGGTGGGAAACCTGTTTTCATGGAGACGACGTTAAAAAGCAATTTCAAGGTAACCCCTGATCATATAGAAAAACATAAAACGCCTCGAACAAAAGCCTTTGTTTTGAATTCACCCTGTAATCCCTCAGGAATGGTATATACCAACAGTGAAATGAAGGAACTTGCCCAATATCTGGATAACCAGGATCTATGGATAATATCTGATGAGGTGTATGAGTATCTTATATATGATGAAAATTCACATTATAGTCTGGCTCGTTATTCTTCTTCTCTTAAAGAAAAAACAATTGTAGTAAATGCAGTCTCCAAAACCTATGCTATGACTGGTTGGCGAATTGGGTACTGTGCTGGTTCTTCAGAGGTTATAAAAGTTATTAATACCATACAAAGCCATTCTACTTCTAATCCTTCTACGCCATCGCAGTATGCCGCTATTGCAGCGCTGGAAAACAGCATTGATGATGTGGAAAAAATGGTAAAGACATATGATCGGCGACGTAAACTTATGTATGATTTACTGAAAAAAGTTCCTGGTGTTTCTATGAGGCCACCAGAGGGAGCATTTTATGCTTTTCCAGATTGTAGTGAGATGATACGAAGAAAAGGTATGAAGGATAGTGTGGAAATGTGTAAAGACTTACTGGAAAAATACCAGGTGGCTGCCATTCCCGGATCAGCTTTTGGAGTGCCAGGATGTATCCGTTTAAGTTATGCCCTTGATGATGATTCTATTATTGAAGGAATAAAAAGACTGCATACATATGCTTCTCATGAAGGATAAGTTCTCTTGCTTTCTTTTTAATTATCTTATACAATGCTATCAAAAGATGATGGGGTCGTAGCTCAGCTGGGAGAGCGCCAGAATTGCACTCTGGAAGTCGGGGGTTCGAATCCCCTCGACTCCATTTGTCTGTCTGAAAAAAGACGTGTCCTTACATCTTAAGATATTTCTGATATAGGAATGTTTCCTGAAAGACGTGATATGTATCTATTCCTGACACTTAATTATTATTTCGTGTAAAACCCTTAATCTGCTGGCTTCCCGTTTTTTTTGACATTGACCGGGCTATATCTTTGTATACCTGTTATTGGGCGGCTGAATATTGCATTTCTGTCTTTTGGGATTTTAAAAGAACAAGATGAAGCCCTGTGTATTGTAACATAGCCCGGGTTTTGATTTATTTTCACGGGAATTGGAGTGCTGTTGGTAGCTTAAAATATCATTTGTAAGGAGTTTAGTGGAATATAAAATAAAATGAGAAAATAAGCATTCAAACGTCTGAAGTAATGCAAAAGAAACTCAGAGAGTTCATGGAAAAATCTGTCATCAGGAAAAAGAAAAGGAACAAATTTAGCGGAGAGCCTCCAGATTTTCTTCAGCTGCCTGATATAGTTGGGGATGAAGTTCTGGACTGGCTAGTTCCTGGAGTGTTTCATAAGCTTCAATAGCTTCTTCTTTATCTCCTTTTGTCATGTATACCATACCTAAGCCATGATAAGCAGCAATATAACCTGGTTCCAATTCTACAGCTTTTTTATAATCTTCCAGGGCTTTATCCAATTTACCTGCTGATTGATAAGAATTTCCCCGCCAGAAATAACTGAATGCCATGTCGGGTTTTTGTTCAATAATTTCAGTAAAATCCTCGATGGCGTTTTCATATTCTCCCAGTGCACCATATATCATTGCCCTGTGACGAAGTGTTTCTGCGTCTCCAGGGTATTCTGATAAGAAAGACGAAAAATCTTCAAGGGCTTTTTCAAACTCTCCCATTTCACTAAAGACTATACCACGGTGGTGATGCGCCAGGTAAGATTGAGGATCTAACTCAAGGACTGTGCTGAGGTCTTCAGATGCTTCTTCCAGTTGTCTCATGTGGCGGTATGCTACACCACGATTAAAGTATGCTTCTATAAGGGTGGGGTCATATTCAATGGCAGTCGAGAAATCTGCTAAAGCTTTTTCCATATTCAGTAATGCAAAATAACTAGCCCCGCGCCCATTATATGCTTCGGCAAGATCAGGTTTCAGCTGAATAGCTTCATCATAATATTCGATAGATTCTTCAAAGTTTTGTTCGTGGTACTGTTCCTCCCCTTTTTGAACAAACTCCTCTGCTCTCCGGGTGTGATTACAGCTCCATAAAACCAAGATACTGATTAAAACAACCATCAGGGAAAATGTTTTATAAGTCATTATTTTCTTAATTTCCTGAGACATTGTTAATTCCTGGCTCCTCTCTTCTGAATTATAAGGATTGTAATTTATTCATTTCACATTCCTAGACTGAAAATTATATACCACAACCCTGAACGTCATTATAGAAAAAAGAATCTGAATAACAATAGAAGGCAAAAAAGAGAGATGAAAAATAAATCAGGAGTCTGGCTCTGTGGATTTTACATCAATAATGATGCGACCACATCCCTGGCATCGTAATAAGGGGTTTTCTTCATGATAACTGGGAAAGGTTTTTACGGCTCTTGTTAAAGAATCAGGCAACTTAACACCACAGAGCCTACAAAAACTATAGTCCTGAACAGAAGTAAAAGGATCCGGTGGATTTTTATCAATAACCTCTTTTAAAGAATGCTGCACAGGAAGGGAAAAGTTATCAAGCAACTTTTCTAACATCGCACTTTTTTCGCGTATTTTTTCTGTAAGATCATCAATTTTTTTATAATATTCCATAAAAACATCTGATTGATCTTTCATTTCTTTTTTCTTTTCTTCTTTATTCTGGATGTTATCGTTTAATATATCTTTTTTTTCCTGTAATGATAACAAGGCTTCTTCTTTTTTATTTATCTGTTCCCCCAGATAATCAAGTTCTTTATCTATACTGTGAAGTTCTTTGGGGTTTGTTACCTCGTTTTTCTTTTTTTCCAGTGTTTTATGTTGTTCCTGAAAGATATTGAGATTGGTCTGAAACTTGTCTTCTTCAGTTTTCAATTGTTCTTTGTGTTCTTTACCTTTCTTCAGATCATGTTGGAGCTGTTTACAATCCCGGGCAAATCGGTTTATATAATTTATCAGTTTTTTCTTTTCCCATTCTAATTCTTTTTTTTCCTGATAAATGTCGGCAAACTTGCGAAAAATAAGGGAAGAATTTAATTCCTTATCCATGGGTTTTCTCCTTTATAGAAAATTACTTCTAGCGAAGGAAACTCTTTTTTTAAAACAGATGCCATTAACGGCAAAAAAAGGATTTCTGTGCCATAATGGCCGGCATCCAGCACCATAATTTCTCTTTCTTTTGCTTAATCTGTTGATATAAATCTTCAACTTCAGTTAATAGCTGCTTAGCTTCAGTTCCTCCAAACTCATCCAATAAAGCCAACTGTTGACTAGCTTTAAATAAAGACTGGTGTTCGTGCTGCCCGTGAATATCGACTAG
>PWGE01000312.1 GCA_003554345.1 Candidatus Sumerlaeota bacterium
AATATCTTCTTTTTTTGAATAAAGAGGATTGTTTGTTTTGTTTTTTCAGTAGTAATTTCTGGTATGCTTTTCTTGTGAATACATCCAGGCAGGTGCAATATGATTCATTATGATTCCCGGACAGATGTTTTTCATCTTTCAAATGAACTGGTAAGTTATGGCTTTTTTCTCTACCGGGGATTGTATCCGGTTCATTTATACTGGGGAGACCGTCTTTCTTCTATTATTCCCGAGCATCTCTATACTCCTCTGATCCGTAGTTTCAGTGCCTACATGGGAAAAGATGATTTTGAGTTTTCTCTTGATTTTCTTCCCCGCGAATTTGCCTGTTTTGGTCATCCTGATTTGCGTATTCCTGCCCTTGAGGTTTTGTATCCGGACGGTTCTTCTATTAGCAATCTGACATATAAGGGGCATAAAATCCTGGAGGGAAAACCCGAACTCCAGGGGTTGCCTGCTACGTATGTGGAGAAGAAAGAAGAAGCGTCCACCCTGTGCTTGATTCTGCGGGATGATGTATGGGGACTGCAGGTTGAATTGTTATATACCATATATGCCAAACGAAGGGTTATCACTCGTTCCGCACGTTATATAAACCGGGGAAAAGAACCCTTTTATCTCAAACGGGCTTTGAGTATGAGCATTGATTTTAAGGAATCTGATTTTGATGGGATACATTTGCCAGGTTCCTGGGGAAGAGAACGAATGATAGAGCGCTCTTCTTTAAGCCAGGGATTACAGGTGGTTGAAAGTCGACGCGGTGCCAGTTCTCATCAGCACAATCCCTTCTTTGCTCTTGCTGATAAAGATGCGACCGAAGACTATGGGCGGGTTTTTGGGTTCAGCCTGGTGTACAGTGGAAACTTTGCAGCCTGCACAGAAGTGGACCAGTATTCCAATACCCGCTTCACCATGGGGATTAATCCACTGGATTTTTCCTGGCGTCTCTCGCCGGGTGAAACTTTTCAGACCCCGGAAGTGGTGATGGTCTATTCACCTGAAGGCTTGGGTGATATGTCCCGCACTTTTCATACCCTCTACCGGCAGCGCCTTTGCCGGGGGACTTATCGGGATAAAGAACGCCCCGTCCTTCTTAATAACTGGGAAGCCACTTACTTTGATTTTGATGAATCTTCCCTTCTTGAAATAGCTGAGCAGGCATCGAAGGTAGGGGTTGAGCTTTTTGTGCTGGATGATGGCTGGTTTGGCAGGCGCAATGATGATGGCTCTTCTCTGGGTGACTGGTATGTCAATCAGGATAAACTGCCAGGTGGGCTTGCTAAACTGGCAGATAGTGTGAAGGAAAAAGGTCTGAGATTTGGATTGTGGTTTGAACCGGAAATGGTTTCGCCTGACAGTGATCTCTATCGCAAGCATCCTGATTGGTGTATTCATGTGCCACACAGGGCCCGGTATGAGTCCCGCCGACAGCTGGTATTGGATATAGGGCGTCAGGAAGTAAGAGAGTATATCATGTCCCGAATGATCAGGATACTGGATGAAGTGCCGGTGAGTTATATTAAGTGGGATATGAACCGTCATATCACGGAAAGTGGTTCGGCGGGTTTGCCGGCAGATAGACAGAGGGAAACCTCTCATCGGTATATGCTGGGTTTATATGCTATGCTGGAAGAGCTCACCTCACGCTATCCTGACATTCTTTTTGAAAGCTGTTCCGGTGGAGGTGGGCGCTTTGACCCTGGCTTGCTCTATTATATGCCGCAGGTGTGGACCAGTGATAATTCTGATGCCGTTTCCCGTTTAAAAATACAGTATGGAACCAGTCTGGTCTATCCTTTAATCACTATGGGTGCCCATGTCTCAGCGGTACCCAATCACCAGGTTGGCAGATGGACACCCCTTACCACCAGGGGACATGTGGCAATGTCCGGGAATCTGGGTTATGAACTGGACCTTTCTCAATGTTCTTCCCGCGAACTGGCTTGTATTCAGGAACAGATTGCCTTTTACAAAAAAGTGCGGCCCCTTGTACAATTCGGAGACTTTTATCGTTTATGTAATCCTTTTGAGGACAATCAGGCGGCGTGGATGATGGTCTCACCTGATAAAAAAGAAACCCTGGTGTTCTGGTGTCAGATGATGGCTCAGGCTAACGCAGCTGTTCGAAAAATTCGCCTGAAGGGGTTGGATCCTTCCTGTCAGTATTGTGACGAACTGCAAAACATTTCGTATGCCGGTGATGAACTCCTCAATTATGGGCTTCTCATTCCACCTGTCCATAAGGATTTTATTTCCAGAATATGGCATTTTAGAGCGGTAAGTTGATGAAAAGCGGATGCCATTTATGGTATGGGTAGCGATGTTGAGGAGCATTTTGTCGGAATATGACCTTTATTCTATGTGATGCGCCGTATCGGACACTTTCATTATCTTTTGGGAATAAAACGTTAAGCACCAGCCGGTATCCTCAGGCAAGCATTTACCTGATAATATCAAAAAAGAATCATGACATACGGAGGGGGTTTGTTAATATAAAAGACTTAACATTTGACGGCGGAAAAACCACATGTTTAAATTTCGCTATGCCCTTTTTTTGACCTGTTTCTGGATAGGTGTTTTCTCCTTTTTTATTCTTCCCCTTCATTTCAACCGACTGGATTTTGATTACCGCCAGGTTGGCATGCTTGTTGGTGCTATTTCGGTGGGAGCAATAATTGGCAGGTTGGTTAATTCCCGGCTTTTCTCCTTTTTCTCCATAAGGAAATTGGTTCGTGCGGCGCTTTTGTTATTTTGTGTGCTCGCTCTTTCGATGATCTTTACCACCCATTTCCTTGCTCTTCTGGTCATTTTGCTTATCTTTGGTTATTGTATCAGTGTTGTGGACCTGAGCACGCCGGAATGGGTCTTTATACATTATTCCGAAGAGGATTACTCGGTGGGTTATAATTTTATTCAAATATGGCCTGCCGTTTCTATTGCTGTTGCTCCCCTGGTAGGGGGTTACATCTATCTGCAACTTGGAAGTACCCCCTTCTTTCTCATGGTGGGGGTTTGCTTTTTATGTGGACTTCTGATGTCTTTTACCATCATTCTCCCGGGCCATTCCAGACAACAGTCGATATCAATCTTTTCCCGGTATCTCTATAAAAAAGTGAATCTTATCGTGTATTTGATTATGTTTTTGCACCTTCTGGTACTGGGGACAAATAATACCTTTGTAATCCTTCACCTGGATGAACTTCATCTGCTCGAGAATCCGGGCATGTTTTTTACAGTAGGAGCGGTAGGGATCAGCCTTTCGCGGATTACGGGTGTATATATCTTTCAGAAAACCCGTGGTTTCCTCTTTTTGATGCCTCTTTTCTTTTTAATAGCCCTGGCTCAATTTCTTTTGCCTACTCTCTATATTCCGGCAGCCATCCTTTTCTTGAGTTTTTTTATGGGATTTTGCGAGGGTTTTATTATTCCTGCTCTCATGTCGGTGGTGTCCCGCTATAATAAAGGATATCAGCGCTATAGTATTGCCATTATTTTTATCATGCTGGATGTCGGTATTATTGCCGGCAATCTTTTCGGCGGACAGGTGGCTTTTCTTTTAGATAGTATTGTTTATACTTTAATGTTACTCTGTTTGTTTGAGCTGGTAAATATGGCGCTGGTATTTAAATATAAAAAATATTTTTCTGAGGACGGGTTACAATGAACTTATTTGAATCTGCGTCTTTGAAAAATATTACCCTCAAAAATCGATTCCTCCGATCGGCAAGTTCGGAAAAGGTAAGCACCAATGGTTATCCTGATGCTGAGTTGCTGGGTGAAATGTACCGGAAACTGGTAGAAGGGAATGTGGGGACCATTCTGACAGGGTTTTGTTTTGTAGCTCCTGAGGGTCAGTGTTCACCCACTCAAAATGGCATGCATGAGGATGGTGTGATTCCTGTCTGGCAGAAAATTATAGAAAAATCAGGAGCTCAAGACAGAGAGAGCAGCATCTTTGCTCAGATTGTGCATGGGGGACGGTTGGTATCTTTTCCAACCGATAAACCTCAGCTTGTTCCTTCTGAAGTTTCAGTGCCGGTGCCGGAGAATACCGTCCGTGTCATGGATAAAGAGGATATACACCATGTGCGCCGGGCTTTTGTAGACGCTACCCGGCGAGCGGTTAAAGCAGGTTGTGATGGTGTTCAATTGCACTGTGCGCATGGATATTTGCTCAACCAGTTTTTGAGTCCTGCTCTGAATAAGCGGAGTGATGAATATGGAGGGAATGCAGAAAATCGCAGTCGCCTGGTAGTGGAAATCCTTCAGGAAATTCGTGATGAGCATCCTGATCTACCTCTGGCAGTGAAAATTAATGGCTGTGATTATATCAGCAATGGGCTGGTACCTACGCAGACTTCTGAAGTGATTTCTTTCATAAAAGAATTTTCTCTCGAATTTTATGAAGTGTCCGGCTGGATGTGGCAGGGCGATGAGAGTAAAATGCCTTCTCGTAAGGTTGACCCGAAAATTCCCGGGGATGAAGGATATTTCTATGAGGATACCCTTGCCCTGAAAAAGGATCATCCTGAAGAGAATTTTGCCCTGTGCGGGGG
>PWGE01000375.1 GCA_003554345.1 Candidatus Sumerlaeota bacterium
ATTGAAACCCCTTATCGAAAGGTATACAAAGGAAAAGTAAGCGACGAAGTGATATATTTGAGCGCTACCGAAGAAGGGAACTACTATGTCGCCCAGGCTAATGCTCCTCTGAAAAAAGACGGAACCTTTGCCAACGAAATGGTCTTTGCCCAAAAAGGACCGGAATTTGCCAAAGTCCCCCGTGAAGAGATTCAGTACATGGATGTTTCTCCCAAGCAGATGGTAAGTGTTTCTACTTCCCTGGTACCTTTTCTGGAACATGATGATGCTAACCGCGCTTTAATGGGTTCCAACATGCAACGACAGGCCACTCCCTTACTTTTTCCCGAACAACCCGTAGTCAGTACAGGGGTAGAGCCCAAAGTAGCCAGGGATTCAGGAGCTTGCGTGATAGCTCGGCGAGATGGAACTGTTAAAAAAGTAGACGCCCGGGAAATCATCATTGAAGAAAGGGATGCTGACGGTAACGTTTTTACGGAACGCTATAATCTACGCAAGTTTAATCGATCCAACCAAAACACCTGTATCAATCACCGTCCCATTGTAGAAGTAGGAGACAAGGTTCAAGAGGGGCAGATTTTAGCAGATGGTCCGGCCGTCTCCAACGGAATGCTTTCTCTTGGTCGAAATGCTCTGGTAGCTTTTATGCCCTGGCATGGATATAATTTTGAGGATGCCATATTAGTCAGTGAGCGTCTGGTCAGAGATGATGTATATACTTCTATCTATATTGAAGAGTTAAGTGTGGAAGCCCAGCAGGTAGGCAAACTGGGTGAAGAAGAAATTACCCGTGAAGTGCCTAATTTGCCTGAAAATATGCTGTCACGCCTGGACGAAGACGGTATTATCCAGATAGGCAGCAGAGTAAAGCCGGGAGACATCCTGGTGGGAAAGATTACCCCGAAAGGAGAAGACGACCTTTCAGCAGAAGAAAAGCTGTTACGTGCCATTTTTGGAGATAAGGCCCGTGATATGAAAGATACTTCCTTAAGGGTTCCTTCAGGTCTATTTGGAACGGTTATCGATGTAAAGGTCTTCCGAACAAAACATCATTCTGAACCTCTGAGCATGGAAGAAGAAGAAAAATTATCAAAGTTCAAACGTGAATATGAAACCCGCCTGAACAACCTCAAGAGCGATCTTGACGGCAATATTCGAAAAATATTGCGCAAGGCAGAACAGGACATTGTTGACAATCGCACAGGCGATGTCATTTACAAAGCAGGCGCCAGGAAAATCAAGTCGGCTACCGACCGCATCAAGCAAGCATTAAAAGAAGATGTCCTCATTGTTGACGGAGAAGTTGGGAAACAGATAAAAAGAGAGTACTCCATTTTTCGCAAGAAACACAGCGATCTGGAAGACGAATTTCAGGAAAAAGAAAAGAGAATTCGTGAAGGTGAAGAACTTCCTCCCGGCGTGAACTGCCTGGTAAAAGTGTATATCGCTCAAAAGAGAAAGGTAAAAGTCGGAGACAAAATGGCAGGACGTCATGGAAATAAGGGTGTAATCTCCAGGATCCTTCCCATGGAAGACATGCCTTTTCTTGAAGATGGAACACCGGTGGATATAGTACTCAATCCCCTGGGAGTTCCTTCCAGGATGAACGTGGGACAAATTCTGGAAACCCATCTGGGATGGGCTGCCAAAGCCCTGGGATACCAGGCATGCACACCGGTTTTTGACGGTGCAGCAGAAAAAGACATAAAATCACTCTTAAAAAAAGCCAACCTTCCTGAATCAGGGACAGTTACTGCTTATGACGGCTTAACCGGTGAAGCCTTTGACAACCCGGTTACAGTTGGTTATATGTATATAATGAAGCTCTATCACATGGTGGAAGATAAGATACATGCGCGTTCCATTGGTCCTTATGCCCTGGTCACTCAACAGCCCCTGGGCGGAAGAGCCCAATACGGCGGACAGAGAGTTGGTGAAATGGAAGTGTGGGCATTTGAGAGCTTTGGAGCTGCCTATACTCTGCAGGAGCTTTTAACCACTAAATCAGACGATGTTCAGGGAAGAACCCGCATTTACGAAGCCATCTTTAAGGGGAAAGTACCACCAAAACCGGGCATACCGGAATCATTCAACGTACTGGTCAAAGAACTGCAGGCACTGGCTATCGACCTTGATTTTCTTGACTCCAGCCACCTGGACAATAAAGATGAAATAGCTTTCATGGTACTGAATGAAAGCTACGATCTTTCTGTAGACTTTGAGGAAGAAGGAGAAGAAGAAACGGAAACCCTTCTCACCGAAGAAAACCTGCTGGAAAAACAGGAACTTATGGATATCCTGAATACCGGCGAGTCAGATAACGAAGAAGAATAATCCATAAAACACAACAAAAGGGGAGGAACCCAAATGTTTCAATTAACCGCTGAGGAAAAATACAACAGGGCAAAACTTTTTTTCCTGGGTGTGTTAGATGAGAATTCAGATCTTATAGATATTGATGTCAACACAATAGAAGGCATAAAAATCGCTCTTTCCTCTCAGGATGACATACTGAAGTGGTCGCGGATTAACTGTAAACAAACCAAAATGGGCGAATGTCAATGTATTAAGACTGAAGAGGAAAAAGAAGAGTGCACTTTTGGAGAAGTTTTGAAACCAGAGACTATCAACTACCGGACCATGAAACCTGAAAAAGACGGTTTATTCTGTGAAAAGATATTTGGACCTTCGAAGGATTACGAGTGTTTCTGCGGAAAATATAAGCGAATGCGTTATAAAGGCCTGGTATGTGACCGTTGTGGAGTTGAAGTGATCCAGCGAAAGGTACGTCGCCTGCGAATGGGACACATTAAGCTGGCAGCACCTGTTGCCCACATCTGGTTTTATCGGGGTACACCTTCCATTATGGCAACTCTTCTGGAAGCAAAACGTTCTGATTTAGAAAGCGTCATTCTTTACCAGGACTACATTGTGACCCGTTCCAATGTCGATGAGGCTAAAGTAGGCGATATACTGGAAGAAGATTCTGTTGAATACCTGCAGAATAAGCACGGAGATGAAATCGAAGTAGGGATTGGAGCCGAAGCTCTGGAAAAGATTTTTACCGAGATGGACCTTTCCAGTTGGAAAGAAGAAGTGGCACAGGAAATGCATGATTGTGGTGATAATCAGAGGGGCAAAAAATTACGCAAAAAATACTCTCTCATCAAAGCATTCCTCGTCTCCGGTAATCATCCCCGTGATATGATCATGAGTATCCTGCCGGTTATATCTCCCGACCTTCGTCCCCTTGTTCCTCTGGAAGGCGGCCGTTTTGCTGCTTCTGACCTAAACGACCTTTATCGAAAAATCATCAACCGCAATAACAGACTGAAGAAACTGGAAAAAATCAATGCTCCGGAAATCATTCAACGGAATGAAAAACGGATGTTACAGGAATCTGTAGATGCTCTGCTGGACAACAGCAAAAAGCGCCGTCCCACGCGTGGGACCAATAATCGGCCCCTAAAGTCTCTGAGTGACTCCTTACGAGGTAAACAGGGGCGTTTTCGTCAGAATTTACTGGGAAAACGGGTTGACTATTCCGGACGAAGCGTTATTGTGGTCGGCCCCCAGTTGAACTTTAATGAATGCGGCCTCCCCAAAAAGATGGCTATCCAGTTGTTTGAACCTTTTATCATCCGCAAATTGAAACAGAAGGGTTTTGTCAACAGTATTCGTGTGGCAAAAAAAATGCTGGAACAGGAGCATTCCCTCATATTCGATATCCTGGAAGAAGTAGTAAAGGGTCATCCCGTCTTACTCAACCGTGCTCCTACCCTTCACAGGATAAGTTTTCAGGCTTTTTATCCGATACTTATCGATGACATGGCCATACATCTTCATCCTCTGGCATGTGCTGCTTTTAACGCTGACTTTGATGGAGACCAGCTTGCCGTCCACGTTCCTCTGACCCCTGAAGCCATCATTGAAAGCCGGGAATTAATGCTGGCACAGAATAATATCCTCTCTCCTGCCAGCGGACGACCGGTAGCAGTTCCCAGCCAGGATATGGTTCTGGGTACATACTATATGACCAGTATGATTGAAGGTATGAGAGGAGAGGGGAAAATGTTCTCCTCGCCGCAAGAAGCAATCTATGCCTATGACCTTAAAAAGATTGACCTTCATGCTAAAATAAAGGTTCTATTAAAGCCCGGCAAACTTACTGAAACCACTGTCGGACGCCTGATTTTTGATGACGTGCTCCCTGACGACCTCACCATCTTCCAACCACCCTTTGAACATAAATCTCTTACCAAAAAAGACATCCAGGAATTAATCCATCTCCTTTACAAAAAACACAGTGCCAGTACTACAGCAGCCATTCTTGACAAGATCAAATATCTCGGTTACTACTATTCGACGCAGGGTGGAATTTCTATAGCCATAGATGATATGATTATCCCTGATAACAAAAATAAAGTTATTCAAAAAGGACAGGAAAAAGTAAATAAAATCACAAAAGCCTATGAATCTCGCAATATTACTGAAAAAGAGAGATATGACCAGATCATTGACGCCTGGACTGATGTAACGGAAGAAGTTGCCGAA
>PWGE01000245.1 GCA_003554345.1 Candidatus Sumerlaeota bacterium
ACTTGAACCTTAGTATTGACTTGCCGCTTTCCTGGGAGCGCCGATCTCCGAATCGGCATCTTATTCTTATTTTCATTGTTGGTGGCGTCAGCACTCGTGCTGACATGAATAACTCCTCTGAAAATAGAACTATTCTCAGGAGTCAGAATGCAGGAAACAGGACTCAGAATGGGAAAGAGCAAAGAATAAGAATGTATCACGCAAAGCTTGCAAAACCCGCAAAGTATTACCTTATAAGAAATTATTAAAGAAGATTGCAAATCCGCTAGCATGAACTTTCAGGAAGACAGAAAAACAGCCCCGAAAAACATGATATTATCTTTTTTTCGTGTTCTTTCGTGCGTTTCGTGGCATATTATCCTCTTAAAATAAACTCTTCAAAATAAAATACACATTGCTAAAAAAACTTGGACCTCACTATTGGCTTGCTGCTACCCCGGGAGCGCCGATCTCCGACTTACAGTCCGCCTATGGTGGTCTGAAAGTTCACTCTGGCGGTATCGGCTCTGGTTTCCCTGAAAAAACAACGTGAAAAAATATAATTCAGGAATCCACCGCTAAAATTGGAATAAAGCTCTATTCATATGATTGGCTCAGCATTGGCATGATGGGCGCTCATGATACCGGTGGGTTATCACTGACAAAACTGGCCGTTATTTATCTCCATATCTTTTAATAATGGCAATCTGGTTGATAATACACATTCGTCCAAAAGCACAATAATTGCACTTCTATGTGGATTCGATATTATATGCTTTCATTCAGAAAGTTTATAAGCACTTAGAAAAAGCTTCAAAGAAAACTTTTAAAAGAGGAGAAAAACATGCAAACTCCCCTGGCAAATATACGAGTACTGGATTTAACACGAGTTCTGGCAGGACCCTTTTGCACCATGCTCTTACATGATCTTGGTGCAGAAATTATAAAAGTGGAAATACCAGAGAAAGGAGATGATTCCCGGTGTTTTGGTCCTTTTCTCAATAAACGCAGCCTTTACTTTCTCAGTGTCAATCGTGGCAAAAAAAGCTTATCACTGAATCTCAAACATCCCACCGGCAAAAAAATCCTGAAGGAACTTGTCAAAAAATCAGATGTTCTTGTAGAAAATTACCGACCGGGCACCATGGAAAAGTTAGGAATGGAATATGAGACCCTCAAAGAAATTAATCCTCGCCTGATATATGCTGCTGCCTCAGGTTTTGGCCATAGTGGTCCTTACTCCCGGCGACCTGCCTATGATATTCTTGCCCAGGCGATGGGTGGAATAATGAGTATCACAGGATGGCAGGATAGCCCACCCACCCGTGTTGGCATGTCACTTGGCGATATCACGGCTTCTCTCTTCACCACTATTGGAATAACCTCTGCCTTATATCAACGTGAAAAAACCGGCAAAGGACAAAAGATAGATGTTGCTATGCTTGACTGCCAGGTGGCCATTCTTGAAAATGCCTTAGCCAGATGCCAGGCAGATGGCAAATGTCCGGAGCCCCTTGGTAATCGACATCCTACAATAGCACCTTTCCAGGCATATAAAGCTTCAGATGACTATTTAGTCGTCTCAGTAGGAAACGATACACTCTGGAAAACCTTCTGCCAGACCATAGGAAAGCCTGAACTTATTGATGATCCGCGCTTTAAATCCAATAATCTCCGTACAGAAAATATTGATACTCTGAATAAAATTCTTGATGGTGTTTTCAGCCAGAAAACGGCTCAGGAATGGTTGAATATGTTTGAAAAAGCCCACATACCCCATGCTCCCATCAACTCTATCACCGATGTCATGAAAGATCCCCAGGTCAATGCCCGCAATATGATAGTAGAGGCAGAGGATTCAGAAGCGGGTATGGTAAATATTGCCGGTAATCCAATTAAAATGGAAACGTTACCGGATCCTCTCCCTCAATGTAAAGCTCCTGAAATAGGTGAACATAACGAGGAAATATTAACCAACCACCTTGGAATGACGCAACAGGAACTCAAAAAACTCACGGAACAGGGAGTGATTTAATTGCATCTTTGTAGATACCACCGTTGTTACCGTTTGTTTTCCTGAAAAAATATTTAGACTGAGTGAAAACTTCTTCAGAGAAAGAACTCCGGACAAAAATCCCGGGTAGAGATTATCAACAGAGTGATATCAGAAATATTCTGTCAAACAGGACTCTTCTGGTATTCTTCTTTTCAGGACAGCTTTAATCGGGGGATATAACTCCTGTAAAATACGGAGCTATATGTGAAAGAAAGTCTTTTTCGTCAGGATCAACACCCTGTACCTGTTGAAGATAAGGATAAGATTTCCCTTCCCGTATACCCCAGACTCTTATAAAGTCCCATCCTGCATAGGTTAGACGAGTTTTCATTTCAGCAGTAGACATCCCTACTCCTATCTCATCTTCAAAAAACCCCGTCCGCTGGTAGTCGTAGAAAGAGCGTTCAACAAAACCAGCTCTATCCTCATTTTCATTACGACCTGCTATCCCGCCGACATAATTATAGCCACTGACGACTCCGGCAAAATAACACCCAAAAATAGTTCCCCTGTTATCACCCACCAATCCCCCCACATAAGTATCTCCGGTCACACGGGATGTGGCATAACTATGGTATAATCGGCTAAATGGATCATCACTGATGCCAATAATCCCACCCACACCCGTCGTCCCTGTAATATCGGCATATGATATGACAAAGTCTATGTCGCTATGAGAGGAACTTTTACCAATCACTCCTCCAACAGCCCTTTCACCGGTAACTTCTCCCTGAAAAAAACCATGCTGAAAAACACTGTTTGCACCACTGTATCCGGCTAAACCACCCACAAAATTCTCACCGGTAATCCTGGCATTCACATATACTGATGAAATACGGCTTTCCCGTTGACATGAAGCAACCAGCCCACCTACGGTATGAGTTCCTCTGATAGTTCCTCTGACAAAAGCATAGTCAATCTTTCCTTCACTTATGGCAACCAAACCTCCCACACCCTGTCCTCCAGTAATAGAAAGATCATCAAGCAAAATTCTTGTCAATCGACCTTCTGCATGGAGGCGGGCAAAAGTCGCCAGGGAGTACTCTGCCGGTCTATCAATGGTAAGATTATTTATTGAATGGTTCTTCCCATCATATGAACCTCGAAACATCTGTATCGGTTCCCATCCTTCACCCTCCGCATAAGGTGACAAATCGATGTCTTCCGTCTGCTTAAAATAAGAGGTGAAATAATAACGAATAAGATTGAACTGGTCAGCATCTGCAATAAGGTAAGGGTTCATGGCAGTACCATCACCATCTTCAAAAGGCTTACGTAAGGAAAGCACAGGATACGATGTTTCATCTTCTATTTCCCAAAAATAATCGAAATTCCAGTTCTGAAAGCTCTCCCGCCGTTTCATTTCTTCAGTAGTAAGAGGAACTCCTTTAATTGTATCTGTTTGCCCGCTCACCTCTTTATCATAATAGGATTCCTCTATGATGCCTTGCTCTCCTTCATTCCAGCCAACCAAACCTCCAGTATCTTCTTCTCCTTCTACCTTGCCTGCGGCATAACTGTGGGTGACCAGTATATTTTCTCCTTCCAGATAACCCAGAAGTCCGCCCACTTTTTCTTCGCCGGATACCTTAGCTCTCGAAAAACAATTATTTATCGTAGTATGCGCCGAAAGGCTTCCAGCCAGCCCCCCTGTCTTTTCTACTCCACTCACTTCACCGAACACATAGCTCTGATAAATACCTGTTTCATAATGGCCCGAACGACCTATCATTCCTCCTACTTTTTCCTCCCCCTGCACTCTGCCATTAACCGAACAGTTCATGATATAACCAGAGTTTACTCCTACCAGGGCTCCCACTTCTCTATAACCAGTAACAGAAACCTCTTCAAGGACAATATTCTCCAGTACCGCTCTTGACCCTATAGAAGCAAAAAGACCCACCTGTACTTCATCCTCCCGCTCTATGTGGAGGTTCAGTATACTATATCCATTCCCATTGTAAGTCCCTTCAAATTGATTGACAATTTCCCCGCTTCCAACAGGTTCCCAGCCTTCATTGGCACTAAACTGCTCGAGGTCAATATCCCCTATCTGTTTAAAATGTGAGGTGGGATGATTCCGAATGTTGTGAAGATGATCAGGGGTTTTAACCCGGTAAGGATCTTCAGGTATGCCACTGCCTCCTGCAAATTCATTTTCAGCAAGTAGAGGGCTTACCGATAAGATAAGAAGAAAAAACAAGCAAGTGCCAGGAAAATATTTCATCATCTTTAAGTGAGGAAGCTCTTCAAGTACTATATATTATACCGTAAATCTATAATTTTTTTAAAATGCGTACGGATCAAACAGAGAGTACAACCTTATATCGTGATTTGATATCATTTGTTATGTGAGCTGTCTTAAAATAGTCTGTAATACAGGAGTTCCTCATGCCAGCACGTAGCGCCACCAATGATGAATCCTCCATAGGCGGACTTTCAGAATAAGAATAAGATGCCGATTCCGCCAGAGTGAACTTTCAGACCGCCAGAG
>PWGE01000132.1 GCA_003554345.1 Candidatus Sumerlaeota bacterium
CCTCTCCGTCATTTCTCCCTATCAAGCCACCAGTGTTTCTTTCCCCTGAGACCTCACTGACAGTAAAACTATTCTTTACCACTCCATTATTCTCACCACACAGACCTCCAACCGAATTATACCCTTCAACCGAACCATCACTATGAGAATTTTCCACTTCTCCGCGGTTTCTTCCAATCAGTCCTCCAATATGCCAGTAACCATACACATCTGCTTCTGCAAAGCAGGCAGAAATGACTCCCTTCTCATTATGACCGACTAATGCACCAACGCGTCTATAACCGGCAACATCAGCACCCTCCAGATGGACATTCTGAATGTGTGCACCTTCTCCAATATAACCAAAAAGACCAATATAATCTTTTTCCGGAATATCTGCTGAAAGATTGGTAATTTTATACCCATCGCCATCATAAGAGCCCTTAAATGGTTCATTCAAAGGATGGGCAAACATATGATATTCTCCAATCGGTTCCCAGTCTTTTTCCAATTCTGCAAGGTCAATATCTGCCACCTGTTTAAACGATGCCTCCATATGATTCCTGACATTATTGAGTTGTTGAGCACTTTCAACCAGATAAGGGGCTTCTGCACTCCCTTCTCCTCCGGCAAATTGACCACCTGCGAGCAAAAGACTCATAATCTGAAAAATGATGCAAATACCAGTTATGTAAAGTTTTTTCTGTTTCATAATTCTCTCCCTTTTTGTAATTATACATATTATAGAATATTACGGTAAAAAGTGAAACGATGGACAGGAAGGTTCCATACCTCTATTCATCTATAGCCAATCAGATGAAATGAAGTCATTAATGAGTCGGCATTTCCAGGTAATTTATTCACGTCAGCGCAAGGGCTGGTGCCACCAATGATGAAAATAGAGTAATAAACCCCAGAATAAGAATACTTTACGGAAAGCAAAGCCCGCAAATCAGCCAGAGTGAACTTTCAGAATAGAACTTTACTGAGGTTGTAAAGAGTCTGAACGGTCAGACAGGTCAACTGAAAGGTATTTCTATTTTCAGAGGAGTTATTCACGCTGACGCAGACGCCGGCGTCACCACGAGGGAAAATAAAGCAAATAGGCTGACATGGACCGTGATGGACAAGATGGACAGACATACAATAGGACTGATCAGACTACTCAGACAGATTGGTTTTATCAGGGAAATACAATTTCTCAGCCTCTCTATCTTCTGACTGGTAGCAGATATTGTCAGTACAATAAAATACAGGATCAGGCCGAAGTAATATAGCTGAGAACTGTTCATCCCGGTAATATTCCACAAATATAAGAAAAGACTCAAAAAAAAGCGCTTGTTATATCTGTCCGGCAGGGAAAGTTCTCATGAGGAAAATCCTCATTTTCATCGAATCAAGACCCTTAAACTCTCCCTGCCGGCAGAAATAGTTTTGCAGATTACAGGCTACACAATAAACTCATAATATTCTTCAGCTTATTATCTGCCAAAGCCAACTCCCGGACCAAAATACCAGATAGAACCAGATGAAACAGTCCCATTAGTAGGATCATACTGCACCGACTCAAAGACATCATGCGGATGATCCATATCCGGTCCATGGGAATACATAGCATAGCGAGCCTCTGATAAACGGCGATGCAGTACCGCTTCTGAAATCTCATAAAACAGCTCAGGGTAACCCAATTCTCTGTGGTATTCTACCGTCATGTAGTGAAAAGGATGTCGGTCTGGAGCAAAAACATCAATCGGCAAAGAAGTGGTATAGGCAACCGGAGTGGTAAGACCGGGCGGTAATAACCCTTCAAATTCCGGATGATCGTGATCGTGCCCGTGATCATGGTCGTGATCTTCATCCTCAACAGGAAAGGGATACCTGTTATGATCCACATAGTAAGATTCCAGAGCTGTTGCTACCGAACGCATATCGGATTCTACCCGACTTACCTTCGCCCGGGTTTGTGCCTGTAAGAAATTTGGTATGGCTATTGCCGCTAATATGGCTATGATGGCTACTACAATTAAAAGTTCAATTAATGTAAAGCCTTTCTTTAATGACATAACTGTCCTCCTTATACATAATTTTTTAAAAATAGATAAAGTGACGAAAAACAAACTTTGTTATACAGAAAAAGGAGGATCTCTGCTATAAGTGGGAACCAGGTAAGGTTGTGGGTTTTCCCTGGTGTTAAAAAGCTCAAATACAAAAATCAAGGCAAATATAATATGTAGGCGTACCGCAGGAACCCCGGGAAAACCAATCTTATACCAGGAACAGGCAGGACAGACTCGAGGAGGAGAAGAAGTGAAAAATGGTTCAGAAAAATCATACACTGAATCCAGATGAACCTGGGTCATCCAGAGGGTAAGAAGCATGACATAGAGGATGCAACTATGAACCCGCTGCTTTTTCATTGAAATAACTCTATCCTTCTGTACTTTCGACCTGTTTAATAGCTGTCATGAAGAAGCGCCTTTGTTTTTCCTGTACTCTTCCATGAACCTTTTCAACTTTTGCAGAGTTTCTCTACTCAGAATATGTTCCATGCGACAGGCTTCAACCTCGGCCACACTTGCATTTACCTGCAAAATATCTTCTAAAAAGCTTTTCAGGAGAAAATGCTTATTGCAAATCTCTTTTGCCTTTTGTCGGCCTGCCGGAGTAAGTCGAATAGGAGAGTAGCGAGAACACTCCACCAGCTTACTCTTTGCTAAGCGGGAAACTGCCTGATTGACACTGGATTTAGCAATATCCAATCTTTCTGCCAGATCCGTCACGCGCACCTCTTTTTTTTCTTCTTCCAGTAATAACATTTCCTCCAGATAATTTTCCAGGGAAGGACTCAAATCAGAAGACATGGATAAACTTAATAACGCTCCATTGTTAGTTTAGTCTAACTTTATTATACTAAGAAAATGGCCCCCTGTCAAGTTTCTTTATAAGAATTACGTCCAACCATACTCTGCAGAAAGCTCAACAAACCCTCTCACTACCTAACCAGCATGTTTGTCCGCCCCAAAGGATAGAACATGTCTCATTCTTCAAAAACAGGCGTTATCATCTTTTTCAATCTTGCGTTTTTCAGCAGATATATTATAATTATCAGGTCTTCGAGCTGGCGGGTCGTCTAATTGGCAGGACGCCTGACTCTGGATCAGGAGGCTGCAGGTTCGAGCCCTGCCCCGCCAGCCAGAGTTTAAACCCTTAAGATGGCGTTAAAATGAGAGCGCTGTACGGGGCAATAGAAACCTTTCCCTGTGCCGGCATGCCATCTCTTTCTCCCTCCGCAGCATCTACCCGGTGACCCGAAACATTTCCAAATTCTTTATCATATTGTTTTGAATCACTATTAAATCTGATTATCCATTCTCCCTTAAAAGGGAACCCAATGAGGTAATCTTCTTTAGTGGTTGAAGAAAAATTGGCAACAATGACGACGCTGTCTCTGTCCCCATTTTCTTCCCAGCGACGATAGGCAATAACATTCTCTTCATCATTTACGTGATAGACATCAATCTCATGTCCACATAATCCTGGCGTATTGTTATCACGATTCAGGCGAAGATGAATCAAATCATGATACAGTTGCCATATACCGGCAAAGCGTTCTCTTTTTGTCCAATCAATCGGGTCCTGATCATGAAACCAATCATCTTCCAGAAATTCCTGTCCCTGAAAAATCATGGGTACTCCAGGCGCTGTAAAAACCAGGGTTGCTCCAAGGGCAGACTTCTTCTTTGCCACCCAGGAAGAAGCCCTGCCCGGATCAACTTCTTCAGGAACCCTGGCTTTACCATTAGCAACCTCATCGTGGGATTCAGTATATATGACGCGTTCGAAAGCATCTAAATGGTACCGATGCGAAACAGCATTTTTTACGGTCTCCATGTTGCGGTCCGAATCTTCAGCAGCAATTAAAGCCTCCCTTACAGAATGGACAAACGCTGCATTCCATTGACTATCAAAGCCGGCACCACCATCTTTCTGATCTTTGGTAAGATATGGATTTCCCTGAAGGTCTTCTGCTATAGTCAAAGCGTGGGGATAATGTTTTTTTATTTCTTCATTGACCCATTGCATAAGACTCCATCCCTCAGGCAAATCTGTTTTCGGATTATTGTTTTCGCCATGGACGTTACGAATATATAAAGTGCTATCCCACCGCAGTCCATCAACTGAAAACTCCCTGAACCACATGAGGGCATTATCGCGGATATATTCCCTGACTTCTTCTCGCCCATAATCAGGCCGGGTTTCCCCCCAGGGGGTTTCTGCCCTCCAGTCATTATAAAAATAAATCCCCCCTTTTTCATTTTCATGCCACCCATCAAACTGCCATAAATCAAGATCATCCGGCCCCAGGTGATTATAAACCACATCAACAATAACGGCTATACCCAACCGATGTGCCTGCCTGACAAATTCCCGGAAAACATGCGGCTCTCCATAATCACTTTCAACAGCAAAGATATGGGCAGGATTATATCCCCAGGAATAACCTCCGGGGAATTCGGCAACGGGCATA
>PWGE01000078.1 GCA_003554345.1 Candidatus Sumerlaeota bacterium
CAACCCCGTTATTATCCTCCGCTGGCTTTTCCCCTTGTTATTTTGTCAGTTTCTATTATGAATGCTTTTTGCAGGGATAAAAAGTGTAAACCCATGCAATGGTTTTTAATTGTGGTTATAGGGGGAAGCATGATATGGAATATTATAAAAGTAAGCGGGCTCCTTCGTTCCCCCTCATTTACCATGCAGGCAATGGCTCATGATATTCAGAATGAAGCCGTTGCCCGGGGCTATGAGGAACCGGTATTACTCAGTCATCTGGCATCTACAGTGGCTCTTTATAACGGGATGTTACCGGTCAATGATCACCTGGCGCCTTACCCCCTTGCTTATCGAATGAAAAAATACAACCCTCATTTTTATCTCGACTTCGAAAAAAATCCCGGTGTAGTTTCCCACCTTGAAAGGCGCTATAACTTGCTTTATATAAAAAGTTATTCTCTTTTTGATGGTGAAGTGCCGGAACTCAAACTTTTTGAGTTGGTGTCAGCCAGAGAATAATCCTTGAGCTAAAATTTTTTAACCGTGATTTAATCTCAAAAAAAGAGTTGAGATTCTGTTATTATAAGTTTTAATATATGATTACGAAGATTGGAGAAGGAGTTTAAAAAATATGAATTTTTTGCTGGAAGCGCAACCCCAGGATCAGAATATCTTGTTAGGCTTAGTACCTCTTATTATTATAGCTGTTCTCTTTTACGTGTTGTTTATAATGCCTCAACGCAAGGAACAGAAAAACAGGGAGGCTATGATCCAGGCCCTCAAGCCCGGTGATAAAGTGATCACAAGTGGTGGTTTGCATGGAACAGTGACTGATCTTAAAGAGGAAACCCTCATTCTTAAGATTGCGGATAGTACAAAGGTAGAGTTAAGCAAATTTGCTGTCATTAAGGCTCTGGATAAAGAGTCTTCCCGTTAAATCCCTTTAAAAAGGAAAAGAACATGAAAAAATTTCGTGTACCGATATGGAAAACTATCATTATATTGGCGGTAATTGTTTTTGCCGCTTATTTTTTAGCACCCAATATTCAGTGGGTGTACCATACTTTTGCAGATACTGATATTAGCGAAGAAGAAAAGGAAAGACTTGATTTAAAAAAGGTTCCCCTGGGTTTGGATTTGCAGGGGGGCGTGCATCTGGTATTGAGTGTTGATCTTGACAGGGCTCTGGAAACTGAAATTGGCACTTATCTCAGTGAGTTGCGAAATCGGGTTCAGGAAGAAGGATATGATATAGAAACCGTCATGGTGGATGATAGAAATATCCAGATCCGTACCGAAGATCCAACAGCATGGGGTGCTGTTGAAGAGGTGATTCAAACCCATTATCCTGATCTTTTTACCAATATTGATGGGGTCGACTTTGAGGGAATGCAGGTAGATCTGACCCTTGACCAGAGGAGAATGGATGTTTCTCTGGAAAGAGCGACCGAACAATCAATAATGGTTTTAAATAACCGGGTTGACGAGCTGGGATTGGTTCAACCCTCTATTTCTCGTGCCGGACGTGATAGGATTCTTATCCAATTACCTGGAGAGACCGATCCAGACCATGCTATAACGAATATTCTGCGGCCGGCGCACCTTGAATTTAAACTGGTAGCTCCCCAGGAATATCAGCGGGAAGTGATAGATGAAGAAGGGAATCTGAAAGAGGACTACGATCTGCCTGAAGAGTACCAGGTTTTGAGAATGTCAGAAGATGCTGAAGGGGGACGCCGTCCTGTGGTGCTGGAAAGAGTGCCCCTGCTGACAGGAAGGTACCTGGAATCTGCCAATGTAGGACGCGATGCGACAGGATTTGGAGAAATATATGTCGGGCTTAATTTCAATATGGAAGGAGCCCGCCTCTTTCAAAGGATAACCAGGGAGAATGTGGGAGAACAACTGGCTATTGTTCTGGATGATACAGTTTTTTCAACTCCTTCTATCCGCCAGGAGATTCCGGGAGGTACCGCTCGTATTGATGGAAGATTTTCCGTAGACGAAGCTCAGGATCTGGCCAATGTGCTTAATGCAGGAGCTTTACCGGTTCCTCTTCGAATTGCTGAAAATAGAGTGGTGGGGCCATCCCTGGGAGCCGACTTTATTGAACAGGGTGTAACGTCTATTGCCTGGGGTTTCGTGGCAGTGATGGCTTTTATGCTGATTTATTATGGTTTTGCAGGTCTACTGGCAAATATAGCTCTTCTTCTGAATCTTGCCATAGTCATTTCCATAATGACTCTTCTGGGAGGAACTCTTACCCTGCCAGGTATTGCTGGTTTAATTCTGACCGTTGGTATGGCGGTAGATGCGAATGTTATTATTTATGAACGTATTCGCGAGGAGTTAAGAAAAGGGAAAACCATACGATCAGCGGTAGCTGATGGATATGCCCGGGCTTTTGTTACTATTTTTGACTCCAACCTGACCACCGTGGTGGCTGCTCTTATTCTCCTGGAGTTTGGAACCGGGCCCATTCAGGGTTTTGCGGTTACCCTTACCATGGGTATTATTGCCAGTATGTTTACTGCCCTCTTTGTGACACGTTATATATTTGACTTTATCCTTTCCAACCCCAAAGTGCAAAAGGTCAGTCTGGGGATGGGACATATTCTTTCTGATACAAAGATTGCCTTTCTGCGTTTTCGCAAACCAGCCGCCCTTCTTTCGCTGCTGATACTCTTTGCCAGTTTTTACAATTTTGCTTATCGGGGTATGAACTGGGGGATTGATTTTGCCGGCGGTACCAGTATGCATGTGGAATTTAAAGAAATGGCAACAAGTGAAAATGTTCGCTCGGTCATGGCAGGAGCAGGGTTTGACGGCGTTCAGGTACAGGAATTAGTAGGTGATGGCGAAGGAGCGGAGGCTTCTTCCGAGTTTTTTGTTAAAATTCCGGAAGTGGTAGAGGAAGATATGGAAGAGGTGAATCGGGCCGTCATGCAGGCACTTGAGGGTTCTGAGATTCTGCCGGCTTTTGAAATTCTGCAGGTGGATACCGTGGGCTCTGAAGTTGGAAGACAGTTTCGCGGTATTGCATTGACCTGCCTCCTTTTTGCTTCTATTGCTATCATCCTTTACCTGTGGTGGAGGTTTGAGTTGCACTTTGGTGTGGCGGCTATTGTAGCTCTGCTGCATGACTTACTGATAACGCTGGGAATCCTCAGTTTTCTGGGGAAAGATATTTCTCTGACAACAGTGGCGGCCTTGTTAACGATAATGGGATACTCTGTAAATGATACTATTGTTATATTTGACAGGATAAGAGAAAATTTACCTCTTCGAAAAACTCATCCTCTGGAAAAAATACTCAACCTTTCCATAAATGAATCATTAAGCAGAACAGTGATAACTTCTCTAACCACGTTAATGGTTGTGCTTATAATGTATATATTCGGTGGTATGGCTATCAGAGATAACTTTGCATTGCCTCTTCTGATTGGAATAATTGTGGGAACGTACTCTTCTTCATTCGTTGCTTCTCCCGTGGTTTATGCATGGGATAAAAGGAAAAAAATAGGCAAGGAGTCTGTACAGTGAAAGACTACAAAAGTAAAGACATTCGCAACTTAGCCCTTGTAGGTCATAATGGTTCGGGTAAAACCACTTTCAATGAATCGATTCTTTTTAATGCTGGTGCTGTTAATAAGTTGGGGTCTACCCCTGCTAAAAACACGGTTTCTGATTATGATCCTGAAGAACAAAAACGCCAGATGAGTATCAACCTGACAGTTAATCAGCTGGATTTTAATAACCGTAAATTAAATGTTTTTGATGCTCCGGGATTTGAGGACTTTATTGGTGAAATCCGTTCTGCTATTTATGTGGCAGAAAATGCCTTGATGTTGGTGGATGCTACTTCTGGTATCGGTGTGGGTACCGAAAAATCATGGGAATATGCAATAGAAACGGGAACACACACACTCTGTTTTATAAATAAACTGGACAAAGAAAATGCCAGGTTCTCATCGCAGGTAGAACAGTTAAATCAATCATTTGAAGGCAATTTTGTACCCATCACTTTTCCCATAGGAGAAGCAGAATCATTTAGGGGTGTGGTCAATGTATTAACGGAAAAGGCTTATATTTACGAAAAAGGAAATGTAAAAGAAGAGAAGATACCTTCAGATTTAGAGGATGAGGTGGCAAAGACTCGTACCGCTATTATAGAAGCAGCGGCAGAGACAGATGAAGAATTAATGGAAAAGTATTTTGAAGAAGAGTCTTTATCCCCTGAAGAAATCTGGCAGGGCATTGAGAATGGTATACGAAACAACACCTTTATTCCTGTTTTCGCCGGTAGTGCCGGTATGAATATCGGGGTAAAGGAATTTATGGAATTTGCCATGCAGTGTTTGCCTTCTCCCGGTGGTTTTTCCTATCCAACTGAAGAAGGAGAAACAGTTGAAATAACAGATGATGGGCCATTTTGCGGCTATGTTTTTAAATCAACCTCTGATCCTTTCGCAGGACAGCTCAGTTATTTCAAAGTGATTCGGGGTGTTTTTCGGAGTGG
>PWGE01000049.1 GCA_003554345.1 Candidatus Sumerlaeota bacterium
GACCCTCATGATGCTTTTGTGAGTTATAAATATGACTCGCTTATAGCACTTCCTCTTCACAGTCGTATCGGAGCGAGCAGTCTGCGACGCCAGCAACAGTTAAAAAAGTTCCGTTCCGACTTTCAAATCAAGCACATCCGGGGAAACATAGAAGAACGCCTTGCTTTACTGGAAAAGAGTAACCTCGACGGCATAATTGTAGCCGCGTGTGCTCTTATGAGGTTAAATAAAGAGAGTCTCATCACCCAACGTATTCCTTTTGAAATACTTGCCCCCCATCCTTTACAGGGCAAATTAGCAGTAATAATACGGAAAAACGACTCAATAATGGATAAACTGCTCAAACCTCTCAATAATAAAAAAGAGGTGTCAGTATGAAAGGAAAAGTATACTTTATTGGTGCAGGTCCTGGAAATGAAGACCTTATCACCCTGAAAGGTCAGAGAATACTTTGCCAGGCAGATGTGGTCATTTATGACTTTCTGGTCGATAGCCGGATGGTGGAACAATTAAAACAAGACACCATTCTCATTTCGTGCAAAAAACTCTACCCCCCATCCCAGCGAAACAACAGGTTACCACGTCCAGAAAAGATAAATCAGCGTATGGTGAAATATGCCCGAGAGGGAAAAGTTATAGCCCGCCTAAAGATAGGAGATCCTTTTATTTTCGGCAGAACCGCCCAGGAGATGGAGGCTTTAATTGAAAACGACATTGAATTTGAAGTGGTTCCGGGAGTAAGCGCAGCCCAGGCAGGAGCAGCTTACAGCGGGATTCCCCTCACCGAACGCTCCACCTCGTCCTCGTGTGTATTTGTAACCGGAAAGGAAAACCCCAATAAGTTGATATCTTCTATTAACTGGGCATCTATAGCCCGCCAGGGGACCATAGTGGTTTTCATGACTGTTTCTAATCTTTATACGGTCACTCAAAAACTTATACTGGGGGGCAAATCAAAAGAAACCCCTGTTGCCCTGATTCAAAATGCTTCTCTTCCTACTCAAAAGACCCTTTTTTCCACGTTAGAGAACATTTCATTGGAAAAGAAAAAGCAGAATATTTCTTCGCCCGCCGTACTGCTTGTGGGTAAGGAAGTTTCTGCAGGCCACAAATATAACTGGTTGAGAAAAAACAAAAAAATTCTTTATACAGGTATCTCCGAGCCCCGTTACAACTTACCGGGCACCTATTTTCATTTACCCCTTATTTCCATTCATCCTCTTAAAGATTACTCTCATTTTGACCGTCAGTTGAAAGTGTTACATCAATTTGAGTGGCTCATTTTCACCAGCAGATATGGAGTAAAATACTTTTTCGAGCGCCTCTATTCCCTGAATAAAGACACCCGGAGTCTTGCCAGGCAGAAAATTGCCGCCATTGGGACATCAACATCCCGAGCCCTCAAAAAATGGGGCGTAGTTGCTGATCTTGTGCCGGCTATAGAATCCTCCCATGGACTGGTACAGGAATTCAGGGAAATCTCCCTGGACAAAAAGGGCATCTTCATGCCTCGTTCAAACCTCTCCGATAAAGGATTAACAAACAAGCTGACGAAAATGGGAGCAGAAGTTACTGCAGAGATTGCCTATAGAAACCTGATGCCCCGCTCATTACCCGATCTGGACCTTAACTTTTTCGATGAAATCATGTTTACGAGTCCTTCAGGAGTCAGGAACTTTGTCAGAAAATACAGGAAGGTACCGCAAGGAGTAAAAATAAACTACATAGGTCACGTGACTGAAAAAGAACTCATAAAAAAAGGAATGATTTAAGAGGTGATGACCATGATAAGAACAAGAAGGCTTCGTTTAACACCTTTTTTAAGAGATCTCACCTCTGAATACAGGGTGACGGTTAATGATCTGGTTATGCCGTTTTTTGTAGTAGAAGGACAGAAAAAGAAAGAAGCCATACCCTCTTTACCGGGTATATACCGCTATTCTCCGGATAAACTGGTAGAAGAAGTTGAAAAAATACATCTTGAAAAAGGCATCAAAGCCATCATCTTATTCGAGGTGAGCCGGAATAAAGATAAGACGGCAACAGCTTCCAGGCAGGAAAACGGAGTAATCCCCCGCGTTATCTCTCTTCTGAAAAAGAAATTCCCTCATCTGGTCATTATAACAGATATTTGCCTGTGCACGTATACCTCACATGGTCATTGCAGTATTCTGACAGAGGAGCCAAAACAACGAAAAAAGAAAAACCTTCCTGACACGGTAGCCACGGATAATGATGCCACTATTGAGGTGCTTGCGAAAATGGCTCTTTCGCATGCAAAAGCAGGAGCCGACTTTGTAGCCCCATCAGCAATGATGGATGGTCAGGTCGGTGCTATCAGGAAGAGACTTGATACTCATGGTTTGACATATACTGGCATTTTAGCCTACTCCGCCAAATATGCTTCACATTTTTACGGTCCTTTTCGAGAGGCAATGCAATCTGCCCCCGGCCATGGTAACCGAAAAAGTTATCAAATGGACTTCAGAAACAGCAGGGAGGCGATAAGAGAGATTCAAGCAGACATACAGGAAGGAGCGGATATTGTCATGGTCAAACCGGCACTGGCATATCTTGACATCATTCAAAGAGTAAAAAGCAGTATATCTCAGCCCGTAGCAGCATACAACGTCAGCGGAGAGTACTCTTTGGTTCATCATTATAAGAATGGGGACAGAGAAGTATTAATCTATGAAATTGCCACAGCTATAAAACGAGCCGGAGCGGACCTGATCATCACCTATCATGCAGCTGAACTTGCTGATATTTTAAACGCCACCTACCAAAATTTACAGGAAAAGAGGGAATAGAAAACCATGGAAAGAAATACCCAACAAATGTTTGAACTAGCCCGGCATTTCATTCCTGGCGGTGTTAACAGCCCTGTTCGTTCCTTTAAGGGAGTGGGAGGCTCTCCTCTTTTTACGAGGAAAGGAAAAGGGCCTCATATTTTCAGTGAAGAAGGGAATACATTTATCGATTTCTGCCTGTCGTGGGGAGCCCTTATTCTGGGTCATGCTCATCCCATTATAGTAAAAGACCTTCAGGATGCAGTAAAACAGGGCACCGGATTCGGTACGGCTACCAGAGCCGAGACAGAACTGGCACGTTTAATTGTAGACGCCGTGCCGTCGATAGACCAGGTACGTTTAACCACTTCCGGAACCGAAGCAGTGATGTCTGCTATTAGGCTGGCTCGAGCCTATACTAACAAGAACAAAGTTCTCAAATTCAGTGGAGCCTACCACGGTCACGCCGACCACCTTCTCACCAAATGCGGATCGGGAGCCGCCACCCTGGATATACCTGATAGTGCCGGAGTACCTGAGGATTTTTCCCGTCATACCCTCACTATTCCCTTTCGTGACGCAGAAATATTACACCACACCATAGAAAAACACCACCAGGACCTTGCTGCTGTCATATTAGAACCCATTCAAGGCAATCATGGGCTTAATGTTCCAGAAAGAAAATATCTTGCCACTCTTCGAGAATTATGTGACACGTATAAAATCATTCTTATTTTTGATGAAGTTATCACAGGTTTCAGGATCTCTTATGGCGGAGCTCAGCAATATTTCCATATTTCCCCCGATCTCACCTGCCTGGGAAAAATCATTGGAGGAGGACTACCTGTTGGTGGATACGGAGGAAAACGAGAAATAATGAAACTTCTGGCGCCAGAAGGTGCAGTTTATCAGGCCGGCACCCTGGCAGGAAATCCCTTAGCCGTGACCGCCGGTATTTCCACTCTTAAGTGGCTTAAAGAACACCACCCCTATCCCATCTTAAGCAAAAACACCGGTTACCTGGAAAGAGAATGCAACCAGTTATTACAAAAATACCACTATCCCCTGGAAGTTCACAGCCATTCCTCAATGTGGGGTTTCAAAAACAAGAGAAATAAAGAAGGTGCCCGGGGTGTATTTTTACTGTCTTTCAATCAACTTTTTCATGCCCTGTTGAGTCAAGGTGTTTACATTTCACCTTCTGCGTGGGAAGTAAACTTCTTATCAACCTCTCATACACAAAAAGAGGTTTCGCAGACTCTCGATAAACTTGAAAAAGCTCTCAAAAAAATAAAGGAGGAATAAACAATGAGCATTATTATCACATTAAACGGCGAGAAAGAAGAAATAGAGGACGACATGACTATAGCCCAACTGCTTCAAAAGAAAAAGATACGTCCTGAAATAGTAACAGTCGAACGAAACGATAAAATTATCGAGCGGAGGCATTATGAGAACATACACCTCCAGCCGGGAGACACGTTGGAGTTTGTA
Organism: Candidatus Sumerlaeota bacterium; assembly: GCA_003554345.1. GTDB lineage: Bacteria > Sumerlaeota > T1SED10-198M > T1SED10-198M > T1SED10-198M > T1SED10-198M. The sequence continues at coordinate 4,284 of PWGE01000049.1, forward strand.
TATTATATGGGGGGAGGTGCAGAAAAAGGTTGGTATGACAATATCTCTCAATTGATTGGGAACACCCCTCTTGTCAATCTCAAAAATATAAGATCCCCCAACATGCCTCTCATACTGGGCAAGATGGAATCCTTTAATCCCGGCGGCAGCGTGAAGGATCGTATATGTCTTTCCATGATAGAGGACGCAGAAAAGAAAGGAATACTTTCCTCTCAA